>NZ_JBICXG010000003.1:0-120462 GCF_043200175.1 Streptomyces sp. NPDC048462 | reverse complement strand
GGCTGGGGTCTCAGGCTCCGCCCGGGGGACCACAAAAACCAACTTCCGGCTGCGGCCGCCCGAATTTTCCCGGGCGGAATGTCGCGGGCGCCCCACGTCCGTCGCGGGGCGGTCAGCGCCCCTGCAACGCCTTGACGTTGTTGCCGAAGGCCGATTTCGCGGCACCCGCTGCGAAATGCCAGCGGTCAGCCGCCCGTCGGCAACGGTACGCAGGACGTCACCGCGTGCACGGTGGTGGCGCGGGTGAGGTCGGCCGTTACCCGGCCCGCGTCGGTCTGGAGCGTCATCCTGCCTCCGTGGGTGCGCAGCGGATCCCCGCAGACCGTTCCGTCGGGCGTGGTGACGGCGACACGGGGGCCGTCTTTCGACGGTCCGTACCAGGTGAGTGCCACCGCGGCGGTGAGCAGCGCGGCGCACCAGAGAGTGAGCGGCACGCCCCGTGCGAGGGCTTGAGCGGCTCGTAGGGCTTCGGTGTGGTCCGAGGCAGCGCTGTCGATCCTGGACGTGTGCGTGCCGCCCGCGGTCGCCCGGGGTGCGGCGGGACGGCCGTGGGCGGCACGGACCAAGGACAGCCCTCCCGCACCGCCGCAGAGGAGCGCGAGGAGCAGCACGGCGCCGACGGTGACCGCGTACGGAGCGGCGAGTGAGCCGACGTCGCTGCGGCCTCGCAGGAGGCCGAACCCGACCAGCCCCGCCAGGAGCGCGGCGAGGCCGTTGCGCCAGGCCAGCGCGGACTCCCGGACGCGGGGCAGCTCCTCGCGCAGCAGGACGCGGTGGCGGCGGGCGGCGAGCCGGTCGGCGGGGACCCCGGCCGGTCCCGGCAGTGCGCCCCAGCTCACCGCCGCCCCCTCTCCAGCAGGATGTTCCAGTACGCTCCGCAGCCCTCCTCATCGCCGGGCCGCCCCGGATGGTCGCTCGCACAGACACAGAGCACCGGCACCGGAACGAGTCCCACGCCGGTGCGTCGGCGCCGACCGGTGCGCGACGCGGCCCGGACGACGGAGCGCGTCCAGGTGTAGACGGTCATGCAGCGACAGCGCGGGCAGGTGCCGGTCAGGACCACTCCGTCCCCGGTGGGCTCGATCAGCAGGTCCTGGGTGTACGTCGCGGGATAGCCGGGCTCAGTGACCTCCTCGTAGACAAGGGCGGGCACACGGCCCGCCGGGGGCGTCGGGGGGGCTTGCGTGGGCGGGGCGGGCTCGGGCACGAGGCATCCTCCCGTGAACAGGGCGGCGGAGCGGCGACGGCTCGCATCCGGCTGCCGATGCTGCCAGATCTGCGGGTCATGTTCCGTTCTGGAGGCCCCGGACGGCAGGCGATCGACGTCGCGCGAGTGCCGTAGCGCGTCGTGGCGCCGCAATTACCGCTGGCCGGGGGCCTGTTGGCCGAATTCCGGTCGATTGCGGGACGTATTCCGGAGGTTGCCACGAAAGAGCCCTGGCGACCGGCGGCCACGGGCATCATGTCAAAACGGAGTCCCGCGCCGACCCGGCTGCCGGGGCACCTGACCGAACGGGCTGCGCAAGGAGGGAAATTGAACGACACAGTTGCCCCCGGACTGCGGGAGCGGGCGGCCGACGCGATCCGCCGGACGGCGGGGGCTCGAGCGCTGCCCGTGGCAGTCGCCCCGCCTATGGGACCGCAGGGTGCGGAACGTGACGCACTGATATCCGAACTCCGTTCCCTGATCGCGGAGTGCGACCGGAGCCTGCCGGACGATCCTCTGGGTCGGACAGTGGCATTTCGGCTCGGAGCGCTGACCGGAGCGCGGTGGGCAGCCGACAAGGAGGAATCGGACCGGCACGAGGCGGTACGGCTCCTGCGCGAGGCGCGGGCATCGCGTCTCCTCGTACCGGAAGACCACCTTGGGGCTGCGCGCGAACTCGTGGTCCTGCTGCTGGGCCCGGCCGCGCAGGGTCCACGTCTTGATCCCGGCGGTGCGATCGGCCTGGACGGGTTCTCACAACTGATGCGGGTGGGCCGGCCCGAAAAGCTCGGTGGCGCCGGTGTCATCGAGGCCTTTCCCGAAATCGGCCGACTGGTGGCGGAGATCGGCGAACAACAAGGCGGAGTCCCGCCGGAGGTGCTGCGGAACCTCGCGCTGGTGGGTGAGTTCACCGCGGCGCTGAACGGGGGCGACGTGGGGGACCTGGCGGCCATGTGCCAAAGGCTCCTCGGCGCCGACCTCGGCCCGGCCGGCCCCTTCGGCATGATGAGCCCCCTCGTCCAGGCGCTGGCCCCGGTGGCGAAACACCAGGCACAGCTCCTGGGGGACGGGAGCGCGGGAACACGCGACACGGACGAAGCCGCGCCGGCCGCACCCGGGCACTCGGGGAAAGACCGCGGATCCCCGCCCGCCCTGCCGGGCCTGGCGTCGGCAGTCTCAGCCCTGTCGGCACCGGATCCGACCGGCCGAATGGACAACCTGGTTGACAATATGGCCCTATTGGGCGAGCTGAACCGGCCGGGCATGCTCGCGGAAGGGGAGTTCGCCGAGCTGGTGGACAGGCTGGGCGACCCTGAACAGGGAGCGGACCCCGGCGACCAGATCATGGCAGCACTCGGCACGATGGGGATCGGGATGCGTACCGGCAGCCCGGAGAACTTCCAGGAGGCGCTGCGGCTGATCCAGGCGGCCGTGACGGCCGCAGCTCCGGACGACGAACTCGCCTGGATGGTGAAGGGCATACTTCCCGGCCTCCTGACCGGTGCCATGCTGGCCGGCGGCAGCCTCCAGGACCTTGACGAGGCGCGCACCCTTCTGGATGAGGCCCTGCTCCCCGGCGAGGGGCTGCTGGCCAACGCACCGCCCCGCCTGGCGGGTTCGCCGGGGTTGCTGCTGACGAGTCAGGTCATGCGGATCCACATGCGGGTGGTGGAGGCTCTCGATGCGGGCAACGAGGTGGCCCTCGAAGAGCTCGTGGGAGACCTCCTCGATCTCCTGGACTCCGACGAGAGCGACGACGAGTGGTCGTTCCTCCCTCTCTACGAGCTGGGTGTGGTCCATCTCGGTCTCGCCTCGCTCACCGGCAGTGTCGACTCGTTGCGCAGCGCGGTGCACTACCAGGAACAGGCGCTGACGGGCCCAGGGGCGCTGTCGGTCGTGAAGCCGCTGCTCGACATGAGCTGGGCCCCGTTACTGACCCTCAGCTCCTACCTCGAACCCTCCGTCGCACGCATCCAGGAGGGCATCCGGCGCACCCGGGCGGCACTGCCCGCCATGCCTGCCCTGGCCGGCCAGCGGGCGCGGGCACGGGGCGCGATCGGGCTGGCGCTCGACGCGGTGCACGGCCTGACCGGGGATCCAGCCGTTCTGGACGAGATCATTACCGAACTGACTTACGCAACAGAGGAGTTGGATACGACGAGCGGGGCGACGGCGGCCCTGACGTACTGGCAGCTGGCCGACGCCTACGGGCGACGGGGCGCCCGCGAGGGGGCCGATCTGGTCAGGGCGGTCGAGTGCGCCCGGCACTCCCTGCGCGCCACCGCCGACGAGGTCCTGCTCCAGCGGGGCGTCCGGCACGGTCTCCAGGTCGCCAGGACCGGCGCCAGTCGCGCTCTGGCCGCTGCGGGCTGGGCGGTCAGCAGCGGGCTGCCCGCAGACGCGATTGCCTGTCTGGAGCAGGGCCGTGCTCTGGTGCTCGGGGCGGCGGCGGTCTCCGCGACGGTCGCCGAACGGCTGGCGGAGCGCGGTGAACACGAACTGGCCCGCAAGTGGATCCAGGACACGGGCCGAGCAGTCCCCGGCCCGCCTGTGGACGGCAGCCGCTCACAGCTGGTGGGTGCCTTGCTGGACGGGCCGTTCGGCAGCCCGGAACTGCCGAGCACGCTGCGCCGCCGGGCCCTGGAGCTGCTGCGCCCCACCGAGGGTCCGGCGGATGCCCTCGGACGGATTCCTACCGCGTCGGAGCTGGTCGGCGTCGTCGGTCAGGTGGCGGGCGACGGACTGGTGTACCTCCTTCCGGGACAAGGAGGTGCGGACGGCTGCGCCGTGCTGCTCGTTCCGGGCCGCACCCCGTGGACACTGCCTCTGCCCGGCCTGTCGGCCGACGGCCGGGCTCCGCTCGACGGCTACCTGGACGCCGCCGCCCAGCACTCGACGGCCCGTCGGGGACAGCAGCGCTGGGAGGCCGCCCTGGACTCCCTGTGCGTCTGGGCCGGCGAGGCGGTACTGGCCCCCGTCCTCGACGAGCTCACGCTGTGGGAGCGGGGACTCGCGGAGGCGGGCCTGACGGACGCTCCCCCGGCTCGGCCCGCACCGGAGCCGGTCAGACTGACGCTGATCGCCTGCGGCAACCTCGGCGTGGTGCCGTGGCAGGCGGCGCTGCTCACGGTCCCGCCCGCACCGGCGTACGCACCCACCGATCCGGCGAGTGCTCCCGGCATCCGGCCCGCCACCGTGCGGGCGTGCGAACTCGCCGTTCTCTCGTACGCCGCGTCCGGACGGGAGTTCATGCGGTCCGCCGGGCGGGCCCGGCTGCCGGCCTCCCGGGGGCAGGCGCTGGTGTGCGTCCCCGGCTGGGACCTGGACGGTGCGGAGGACGAGGTACTGGCGCTGGCGGACACCTACTACCCGGACGCCGCCCTGTACGGAACGCTGATGACCCGCGAGCTGAGCCCCGTACCGCCCGAGGGCACCCCGGACGAGGTACTGGCACTGCTGGGGGCGCGTTCCGGACAGGACGACAAGCGAGTCGCCCTCGTGCATCTGGCGTGCCACGGGGTGGCGGGGCCCGACCCCGCCACCTCGGCGCTGGAACTGGGCTGGCCGCAGGACACGGAACCGGAAGCGGCCAGGCTCACGGTCACCGCTCTGCTGGACACACCGCCCGGGTTCACGGGGGAGGCGCAGGGCCCGCTGGTGGTGCTCAGCGCCTGCGAGACCGACCTCAGCACCCGCGACCACGACGAGGCACTCACGCTGACCACAGCCCTGGCACACCGGCTGGCGGCCGATGTGGTGGGCTCGCGCTGGTCCGTCCCGGACACGGCCTGTTCGGTACTGATGGCCGTCTTCCACGACCGTCTGAGCGCCGGGATGGCCCCGCCGGACGCCCTGCGGGCCGCTCAGCGCTGGATGCTGGCACCGCCCGGCCGGCGGGCCGCTGTGCGCGGGCTGACGCCCGAACTCGCCCGCGCGGCCGCCGAACTGGACCTGGCGGTGCCGTTCGCCTGGGCCGCCTTCATCCACCAGGGCAATCCGGGTCCCTCCCGCCGGCCCCGTACGTCCGGCGGGAACGCTCCTACCCACGGAACAGGAGGACCACGGAGATGACCCCTGACGCATTCCTCTCCCTGCTCCACGACCACTGGCCGATGACCCTCGCCGCCCTCGATGACGGACAACGCGTACGGCTGCATGACGCTCTGCACGACCTCGCGACTGCCGACGACGGCAGGAGCGTCGAGCGGGCTCTGCGCGGCCTGCGGATGCAACTGCGCACCCTGCCACCCGATCACCCGGTCTCCCAGGAGCTGGGCGGCACGGTCCGCTACGCGCCCGGCGCGCGGGCCACGACCATCGACCGGGTACTGCTCGGTGAACTCCTCAACGTGTTCGCCGCCCCGGCCCGTGGCCCCGGAGACCTGCGCCGGGCCGCCCACGACCGGCTGTGGGAAGTTCCCGCCCTGGGTACGGCGGAGCTGGTTCCCGAAGCCGCGCACGACACCGCGGCAGCCGGTCTCATCAGGCTGAGCCACCCCGGAGTCGAGGACCGCTACCCCCGCTTCCAGTTCATGCCGGGCACCGGCCAGCCCCTGCCGGTGGTACGCCGCGTCAACCACATCCTGATGGCCGACAAGGACCCCTGGGGCGCTGCGGCCTGGTGGCTCGGCGGAAACCGCTGGCTGGCGGGGGTCCCGGCCGAGCTACTCGGCGCCGTCCCGGACGAGGACCTCGCACGAGCCGCACTCGAACTGGTGGCAGGCTGATGGACCAGATACCGCCCAGCGGCGTCCCCATGCGCCCCCTGCTGCGCGTCCTGCCCGAGGGCACTGAGCTGTGGCGCTGCCACCAGCACGGCTACGGAGCCGAGTCCTTCAACCCCAACCGTGCCCACGCGTACTTCCGCGGCAACCGCTTCGACGCCACCGATGAGGACCCCTATCCCTTCCTCTACGCCGCACTCGACCCGGTCACCGCGCTCAGCGAGGTCCTGCTGCGCTCGGTCGATTTCGAGCACCGCACGGCGATACGGCTGATCCCCTGGGCACAGGCGTCCCGGTACACGCTCTCGGCGCTGCGAACCACCCGCGAACTGTCGCTCGTCGAGCTGGCGACGGCCGAGGGGCTGGCCGCCGTCTGGCAGGACTCCTGGCTGGTCGACGCCGAGCCCGGGGACTACCCGAAGACGCGCTACTGGGTGCGTCTGATGCGTGAACACGCGGCCGAAGTGCACGGTCTGATATGGGAGTCGAAGCGGTGCCGGCCCAGGAGCGCCCTGCAGCTCTTCGGTGACCGCTGCGGGAAGGACCCGCTGGCCACCGCCCCGAACCGCGGCCTCCGGCTCGACTCCCCCGAGGGCCTGGCCGAGGCCAACCGGCTGCTCGGCCCGCTCAGCGCGGTGGTCTCCTCGCCCTGGCCGGACTGATGTCCCGCACGGCCGGGCGGCCGCGGTACCGCTTCAGCAGGGCCCGCCCCCCGTGATCCGGACGGTGCAGCCGACACGGCGGCCCAGTTGGAGACGGTCGCCGTGCGACAACCTGTGCCGCTCACCGGGCAGGAGGTGCCCGCCGTTCACCCAGGTGCCGTTCATGGTTCCGCCGCTCTCCTCGGTGACCCAGACCGTGCCGTCAGGATCCATGGCCACACTGGCGTGGCGACGGGACACAGTGCTCTGGGTCCTGAAGGCACCGGCCGAAGCAGGCGCCCAGTCGCTGTCCCTGCCGAGCCTCAACGGGGCACCGGGCAGGACGGGCAACGACAGGGCCAGCGTGTCGAAACCCAGGACCGCCCGGGCTCCGGACGGCGCTGTCCGGCCGCTTCGGACCTTGGCCAGGCAGCGCGGACAGTGCGAGGTCCCCGACGGCACGAGGGCCGCGCAGCCGGGGCAACGCACGCCGGGGTCGCCGGCGAGATCCGGGAGCGGCGGAAGCGGCCCGTTCGAGCCGTGGGCCGGGACGGACTCCCACTCACTGTCCGGAGCGGACTCCTGCTCCCCGTCCGGAACGGATTCCCACTCGCCGCCGGGAACGGGTTCCCACTCACTGTCCGGAACGGATTCCCACTCGCCGCCAGGAACGGGATCCCACTCGCTGCGAAAGCCCTCGTGTCCGCCGTCCCGGTCTTCGCCGTCCTCACCTGAGCCCCGGGCCGGCGTGGTCACCGCCGGCCCGGCACGAAGCCGGGGGACTGATCGGTACTGATCTCCACCCGGCCGTCGTCCCGCTCGTGGACCTCCCGCACCGTCACGGTGCAGCCCTCGCCGATCGCCGGATCGGCGAACAGGGCGCGGGCCAGCGGGTTGATCAGGTGCGTCTCCAGCGTCATCCCGATGCCCCGGCCGCCGGTCCGCGCGTCGTGCGTGCAGAATCCGGTCAGCTGCGCCCTTGCGCTCGACGTGAGTTCGAGGGCGATGCGGTGCTCGGCCAGCAGCTGGCGCCGGATGTTGTCGATCTGCAGTCTCATGATCTGTTCGGCGACGCCGAGGGAGATGAAGTCGAAGACCACCACATTGCCGCCGAGCCGGTTCATCAGTTCGGGCCGGCCGATGACGTGCTCGAAGTGACGCTTCACGTTCAGCCGCACGGTCCGGGCCAGCTCCCGGTACGGGGTTCCCGGCTGGACGATCCACTCCCCTTCCCCGGTCTGCGGGTCGGTGCGCTGCACTCCCAGATTGGAGGTGAAGATCAGCACGCACTCGCTGAAGTACGTGGTGACGCCCTGCCCGTCGGTGAGCCTGCCGTCCTCCAGCACCTGAAGGAACTTGTCGAGCACGCCCTTGTCGGCCTTCTCGATCTCGTCGAACAGGATCACCCGGAACGGATTGCCGCGCACCGCGGTCGTCAGCTCCCCACCCGCCTCGTAGCCCACGTATCCGGGCGGTGCCCCCACCAGGCGGTCCGCCGAGTGCGACGAGGAGAACTCGCTCATGTCGAAACGCAGATAGGCCTGGTCGCTGTCGAACAGCACCGAGGCCACGGCCTTGGCCAGTTCGGTCTTGCCGGTGCCGGTGGGGCCTGCGAAGAACAGCACTCCGCGCGGACTGTGCCCGGGGTTGGTCGCCTGGGAGCCCGAGAGCCCCATCGCGGCGCGCTTGAGGATATCCAGGGTCATGGAGACGGCCGCCTCCTGACCGAGCACCCGGGCCGGCACTGTGCGTTCGCCCGCGATGATCCGCTGCCGGATCTCGTCGCGCCGCCACGGGTTCTTCTCCACCCCGAGCCGGTACATCCTTACCGCGTCGGGCATCGAACCGAACGGTATCCCCCGGGCGAGGGCCAGGTCGAGGGACTGCCGCATGGCCAGCAGCGGCAGCCCGGCCGCGGCCCGCGCGAAGGCATCCACCGGATCCTTCCCCGCCACCTCGGCACCGGGTCGGTGCCCGTCGTCCCCGCCCACCGGATCCGGCCGTCTCCCGGCCGGTCCGGTGTGCCGGTCGCGCAGGAGAGCGGCCATCCGCAGGCGTTCGTCGGCATCCGGGTCGGGCACCGCGATGGTACGGATGCGTTCGCTCCCCGAGACCAGCCAGTTCGGCAGATCACGTTCACCCTCGGTGAGCCAGATGACGGGGTTGAAAAGAGGGGGAGAGCCGCGGCTCCCGGAGGGCGACAGCACGCCCGGTGGCAACGGGAGCGGAGCAGCCTGCTCGGCGAGCTTGAGGCAGGCGACGAAGAAGTCGCGCTCGGACTCGGTGAGCCGGGTGACGTCGGTGGTGAGCCGGGCGGCGTGGTCGACGAGCAGGGCGACCCGCAGGGGCTCGCGGGGCCGGCCGCTGCTGCCGTGACCCGCGCGCCGGTGCTCGGCCCACCCCGTGACGATGCCGTGGAACATCGGTTCCAGTTCCATGAGAACCGGCGGCCGGTGCCGGTCCCGGCCGCCGGACTGCTGGGTGAGGTGAAGCAGTTCCTCCACCATCAGCCGCTCGGGACCCGTGACGACGCGGAAGCCCCGGATCTGGTCGTAGCGGATCAGCGCCTGGTATCCCAGCCTGCGCAGGGCGTTCCACACGACCTCGACCAAGGGGTGATGGGCGTCCCTGGACCGGTGACGCACCAGGTGGAGGTCCTGGATGTTGCCGTGCAGGACATACTGGGAGTGCACGCTCAGTGTGCCCGTCAGCTCCTCGACGAACCGCGGCACCGCGCGTTCCGGCTCTCGCTCCCCCATACCGTCCCGGACTTTGGTCAGCCGGGCTCCGTCGCCCGGGCGCTGCGTACGGTCATCGTGGGACCGGGTGTCCTCGGTACCGATGGTGCTCACACTCTTTCCTCCGCATCCTTCGTCGGGTTCATCGGGTTCATCGGGTTCATCGGGTTCATCGGGTCAGCGGTCGTCGGTGGCGGCGGTGCGGTGCCTGAGTCGTTCCTGGTCCCGGCGCCTCGGTTTTCCGCGCCCGTCTCCGGACGTTCCCGTCCGCTCACCGGCAGCGTGCTCGTCCAGGACGAGCACGTCCTCCTCCCCCCGTATGCCGGGTACGGTGCCGTGTTCCTCGAAGGCGAAGTCCAGGACGACGCCGAGTCGCCGCATGATGTCCCGCAGCCCGTCGAGGTGGTCACCGGCCTGGCGGCACCGTTCGTCGTCGCGGGCGAGCGCGGCGTCGTCGCGCGCACCGGGCCGCGCGTGACGCATGGTGACCACCCGTGCGTGTTCGCCGTCCAGGGCGAACCGCAGCCAGTGTCCGTCGGCCCAGCCGGGCGGCGTCCAGTCGAAGCGGACGGGCCGTCCGTCCGGGCGGGGTGTGGTGGCCCGCCGGCCGTCGGACCGTTCCGTCCCGAGCACGGCCGTCCGCAGCATCCGCTCGACGTACCGGCGCTCCAGCTCCGCCAGCCGCTCCGTCACCCGGTCGTCCACCCGCTGCTGCTCATGAGGTTCCAGCCGGCGGCCCTCATCGAGCATCCGGCGCAACAGCGCGGTCTCGGCCGGGACCGACGGCAGTGGGTCCGCACCCTGCGGGGCCGTGGTCTCCAGGAAGTGAAGCTGCGCGGCGGCCCGTTCCTCGGCGTCGCGGCGAGCCCGGACCGCACGGTTGGTGTCGGCCACGAAGCGGCGGGCCTCGCGCAGGTGCGTACGGGCCTTGGCCGGACGGGTCGTGACGGCGGCGAGCGCGTGCCGCACCGCGGCGGTGGCCGGGGCAGCGTCGTCGGTGGTGGCGGCCACGTCGAGCCGGGCGAGCAGTTCGGCTCCGATCCGCACGGCGTCCTCGTGCCGCAGTTCGCCGGCGGCGGGCGGCCGGGGCAGGGCCTCGTGCCGGCGGCGTGGGAAGGCGGGGTCCGCCTCATGCGCGGCGTCCGGCCAAGACCGGTGATCGTGCAGCACCGCCTCGCGCCGGGAACGCAGTTCGCGCTGCCAGGCGTCGTCGCCGTCGTCGGCGAAGACGTTGCGGCTCCCGCGCAGCGTCCAGACGGCATGCGCTGCCTCGGCATAACGTATCCGCTCGTCCATGACGGCCAGTTGCTCACGCAGGCCGGCCAACGGCGTACCCACCGGGCTGAGGGGGCCGGGGAGGTCCGGCAGGGGCGGCGCGGGAGTGCCGGGCGGAGCCGCCCGTGCGGCCCGCCGCACCCGCGCGAGCAGCGCCGACCGCCGTGCGTTGGCCCGCGTGGCGGCGAACGCGGCGGCCTCCCACTGCTGGGCCGCGGCGGCTGATGTCTCCTGCTGACGTTCGAGGCACTTCTGCTCCTCGGCGGCCCGTACGGCCGCCGCCGCGAGTACCTGGGTGGTGACGAGGACGGCTCGTCCGGCCAGCAGCGCTCCGCTGAGCGCTTCCAGAGCGACAGTCGCCGGGGCGAGGAGTTCATGCAGGCCGTGGGCCGCCGCGTCGACCACAAGTCCCCCGGCC
Organism: Streptomyces sp. NPDC048462; assembly: GCF_043200175.1. Classification (NCBI taxonomy): domain Bacteria; kingdom Bacillati; phylum Actinomycetota; class Actinomycetes; order Kitasatosporales; family Streptomycetaceae; genus Streptomyces; species Streptomyces sp. NPDC048462. The sequence goes on along the minus strand of NZ_JBICXG010000003.1, from coordinate 109,459 downwards.
TGCTGGAGCAGGTCCGCTGCTCCTGGCATCTGGGTGACACCGGCATGCGGGACGACGCCGCTGACCGACCGGGCGGTCGGCGCGTAGTCCACCATGGGCATCACCTCGCTGATCGCGGGCAGGGCGATCCCTGAACTCATCGGACTCCCCCTCGGGGCATCGGCGGACGGCGCGTCAGGTACCCGTTCTCCTCATCGGCGGGCGGGGTACCCCGCGGACGGCCGGTTCGGCGCGCTGCCCGTCCGGCGCGCAGCCGGCCCAGCTCCAGGCGCCAGGCGATCATGCGGCGGACCGTCCAGACCACGAGCGCCACCACGACGCCGGCCGGCCAGGCCCACGGTGCGACGGTGACGGCGTAGACCCCCAGGGCCGCCGCCGCGCCCAGCACCGCCGCCGACGGCAGCAGGGTGCGCAGGCCGTGGGACCGGGCGAACCGGGCGGGCCGCTCCGACGTGGCGATCAGCCGGCCGGCGAGCGACCGCCGGGGATGGTAGGCGGGCGGGCCAATGAACGCCGCAGCGGACAGTTCCACCGCGAACACCACGGCGGCGGCGGGCAGGGCCTGTCCCCAAGCGAGCACGACCGCCCGTGGGGAGGCCCACCCGGCCACATCGGCGAGGCCGATCAGGAACCCCCACGGCACGGTGGCCAGCGTGGCGCCCAGCAGCGCCCAGCCGAACGTCGGCGGGCGCTCCAGCCGGCGCAGCCAGAAGGCGGTGGCGTCCTGGTCGTCCGAGAGCAGCCGGGCGGCCTCCGCTTCGGCCAGCTCTCCGTGGCGTGCCGCGGCCTCGTCGATGGCGACGTCGGCCAGCAGCCGCGCGGCGATCAGCCGCAGGGTGTCCTGCGGATCGGCGACGAGCCGGGCGTGCCAGTCGAGGGGCACGGCCAGGGCGGCACGCATCGCAGCGGCCTCCCGCGTCAGTTCCGCGGCGACCCGGCCCGGCTCGCGGGCCAGGCGCAGCAGCGCGGCGTCGACGGCGTCCGTGTGGCGCAGCCGGGCGCGCGCGGCACCACGGTCACGGGGCCCGGCCTGCGACATGATCTCGTGGGTGAGCGGCCGCCAGGCGTCACGGTGGGCGGACCACCGGCGGTGGACCTCGTCGAGTCCCGCACCGCCGGGACGTTCTGCGAGCAGGGGCAGCAGTTCGTACCGGAGAAGATCGCTCAGTACCGCGTCGGCTTCGGCGTCACCGTCGGCGACGGCCTGGGCGAGTCGCCGGATGCCCAGGGGGTCGAGGGGCACTCCGTGGTGGGAGACGTCCAGCCGTGGGCCGAGCCAGTTGATCAGCCGTGTGGTGGTCCGGGCGTCCGGAGGTTCGGCGAGTTCCGTGCGGAGGGCGTCGAGTTGTTCGCTCTCCTCGGAGCTGCGGCTGGGTGATTCGATGAACTGACCCAACCAGCACACCAGTTCGGCCCGCTGGTTTCGGCGGGCCAGCAGTCGTGCGGCGGCAACGCGGTTGACCTCCAGGAGGCGGGCCAGCTCCTCGGGCCCGGTGACCTCCCGGCCCATGAAGGGGAAGGGCCGCAGCGTGCTCCTGGGCGGCAGGTCGTGCGACGGGGCCCCGGACGTACGGGGCGCGACAGGCGGGGATTCGCCGCGTAGCCAGGATGCCACCTGCTCGCCGCCCCAGCGGTTCTCCGGGGCGCGGGTGAGGAGTCCTCGGCAGAGCATCAGCAGACGGGGTTCGGTCACCAGGGGCAGTTCGGGGTCGTGGGTGGCCACCTCGGTCAGCACCTCCTCGTCGCCCCGGAAGTCGATGGGATGACTGCCGCCGGCCAGCTCGGCGACGACCATGCCCAACGACCACCAGTCGACAGCCGGTGTCACGGCCTGCCGGTGCGGGGCGGCCTCAGGCGCGAGGTAGAGCGGTTTACCCACCCAGCCGCGCCTGTGCGGCCGGTCGTGCCAGGGCTCGTACACCGACGCGCCGAAGTCGATCAGCACCAGTTCGGGGCGGTCTTCGTTCTGGATCCGCACCATGATGTTGTCGGGGGTGACGTCGCGGTGCACGATGTCGCGCGCGTGCACGGCGACCAGCGCCTCGTGGAGCTGTTCCACGACAGCCCGGACGAAGGCGGTCGACAGTGGTCCGGGCCGGTCGGCGTGGTAGCGGGCGAGGTCGGTCTCGCCGTAGGAGAGGGCCAGTTCGTAGGGATGACCGTCGGCCGTGCCGCACTCCAGCAGCCCGGCGACGGGCCCGGCCGGACGGTCGGCAAGGACGCGGCGGACGCCGGGGTCGGGGCCGAACCGGTGGTGGTACCACTTCAGCACGAGCGGAACGTCGGGGGACGCGTGCCGGGCTTCGCGATCCTTGACTCTCATCACCACCGCCTGTGACGGCCGGCGGACGCTGCTCAGTACCTGCGTGACATCGAAACGTCCACTCAGTGCGGCCGGCACCCGGTCCAGCCCTCTGCGGGTCTCCGCGTCGCGGGGATCGCGGTAGCCGGTCCCGGTCTCGTCGATGTCCATTTCCGTGGGCGGCGTAGCGCTCATGTGACATTGCCTTCCGATGGCAGGACGAGCATGGCGGCGGCTGCCGCACCCTCGGCCAAGGATGATGTGGATGCCCGCGGTCCGCCGCGGACACGTGCGCGGGCGGACAGGGGCTCATCCCGGCCACACCCGGTGAACGGCCGGTCAGGATTGCCGACAGACCCTCCCACGGCCGAGAGGGCGGGCCTATCCTGTCGGCCATGTACCCGGAGAATCAGCCCTCTTCCTCCGTCCCGGAGCCCTCCGGACCCACGTCCCCGGAGATACCGACCGCCCCCGGGACGGGGCAGCCGGGTGAGCCCTCTCCCGCCGGTGGGCAGCCGGTTCCGCCGTTGCCCGGTGCCGAGCGGCTGGCTGCGGAACTGCGGGCCCTTCGCCGCCCGGGTCTGTCCGGCCTGCGCACCCTGCGGCCCGAGGGCCTGATCAGGGTGGCCGTCGCCTCGGGCCTGTGCAGGGGTTCCGACGACGAGTCCGCCGGAGTGGAAGCGCTGTTGCGGGCCGGAGTGCGGCACCTCGGCGGACACGCCCTGTCCGCCGACGGCACGCGGGGCGATCCTCTCGCCAGGGCGGCAGCCCACACCTTCGGGCTGCTCCCGGACCGCCGGGGTGTTTCGGCCCAGGACCGGCGCAAGGCCGCGGCAGCCGTCTACGGCGTCACCTCCGAACGCTTCCGCAAGAGCCAGGAACCCGCGGTCGTCGCCCAACTGGCCCTCGCGGTGGTCGCGGTGGCCCGTGCGTCCGTGGATGGCCTGCCGCCGCCCCCCGCCGGGCCGGCCGCAGGAGAGGGAGGCACGCTGCCCGCGAGGGCTGGGGACCAGGTGCCCGATCCGCCGACCCGGCTGACCGGGCCGCCCCTGCCCGCGGCCGTCGTCCAACGCGTCATCGTGCATGTCGCGTCCATCGAACTCCTGCGCGACATCGACATCCTGGTGTCCTCGGAGAACATCTACCTGGAGATGTCCAAGACGTTCCGCTCCACCGTGTCCGGTTCGTTGCGCCGGGCCGCCGCGATACGCGACGCGGCGGGCGAGACGGTCGACGACGTCCTCGTCCGGGAACTGGTCGAGTGGATGCGAGCCCACGGCCGGGTCGGGCTCCCGGTGCGTCCGGGCACGGTCGTCCCCACCTCCCCGGGCGCTCTCGCCGAGCGTGGCGTGCGCCGCATCCACCATGCGGCCGTCGCTTCCCCGGCGAGCGACGGCCGCGGCTACAGGGTCGATCCACATGTCCTGGCGGAGGCCATCGCTGCCAGCTTCCGGCTGGCCCGCGCGGAACGCGACACGTACGATCCGCCGCTCTCCTCCATCTGCTTCCCCCTGCTCGGCGCAGGGCACGGACTGCCCCCCGAGAAGGCGGCGCGCTGGCTGTGCTGGGCCGTCCACGAGGAGTTGCGCCGCGACCCGTCCTGGACGGTGCATCTGGTCGCCCAGCGCCCCGAACTGGCGAAGTTGCTCACGGCCGCCAGCTCGGCTCCCTGAGTCGTATCCCACGCTCCCTCAACCACCTTTCGGAGTAGGAGAGCTCTCCGCGCCGCGGCACTCCCAGCAGCCGTACCGCGGGAGGACCGGCCCGTCCGCCGGACACCGGCAGGGCTTCCATGACGACCTGCAGCGCCGGCCCTTGCGCTTCCCGGTCCAGATGCGGTGTGTAACGGGCCCGTCCGAGGCCGGTTCGTGGCGTCAGCCGCTGGTTCGCCGAGCCCCGCCATACCAGCCCGGTCGGTTCGGCGATCCGGAATCGCCCGGTCACCACGGCATCCGCGTGTGCCAGGGCGGCCTGCCGGGCAGCATTCAGCTCGGACTGTTCGTAGCCGGTGTAGACCAGCAGATCGGCGGGGTGCCCGTCGCCGCTCGCGCCCGGGTGTGTCTGTGCGGCACGCAGTCGGGCGGCGCCCCGTAGCAGTTCCGACAGTGCCTCGGGCTGGGCGAGGGGCTCACCACCGCTCACCGTCAGGCCGTCGGCACGGTCGGCGAGCGCGGTCCGCCACAGTTCCAGCAGCGCCTCCACAGACATGGATTCACCGCCCTCCCTTTCCCAGGTGTGCCGCGACATGCAGCCGTGGCATGCCAGCGGGCAGCCCTGCAGCCAGATGCCCAGCCGCCGGCCCGGCCCGAGTGTCTCCAGCGGAAAGTGCGTCCCGCTGACTCTGATCCGCATGCGTCCTCCTCCGCTCCCCGGCCGGCACTCGTCCGGCGCCGTTCGTCGGGGCCGCCGCGAGCTCCGGACACGTCGTCACATGCCGTCGAGAACGAGTATTGAGGAAACAGCCAATAGGCGACACGTTTATTCCGGTGGTTCTTCGGGCGTTCCCGGGCACGGTCCGGCTGCTTTCCGGTTCAATTCCGGATGCATTCCGGGCCATAGCCGCCGCATCGAATATGTGGGCGAAAAGTCAGGAATCTCCCCATGAACAGTCGGCTAGGCTCCGTTTCCTCGATTCGGCTCCGGGCTTGTTCCCGCAACGCACCGTGGTGCGGGATAAACAGCCGGAGCACGCCCGAACAGAAACAGGACGGTCGCCGAAAGGCGACTGCAGGGGGAAGGGGAATTCCGCCATGCGAATCGACACGAACCGGTTCAGCAGTTCGGCCCGGTACGTCTGGCTCAGCCGGATCACGGCATTCCACGACAGACGCCAGGGCCTCAAGGATGCCCCCGACCTGCGGCGCGCGCTCGCATCACTGCCGCACCCGGACGCTCTGCCGCCGGGGACCACTGACCAGTACCCGGAATTGCTGACCCCCTATGTGCAGGGGATACGGGCGAACGTCTCGCGCGGGACCGACCAGCTGCGTGCGCGGCTGCTGCACGACGAACGCGCCCTGTGCGCACGGATACACGGCGAGGCCGTGCGGGTGGTCACCCAATATGACGTGAGGCAGGTCCCCGCTCCGGCGGCCCTGGCCCGCTACGGCGAGCTCATCGGTGTGTGGCGGACCTCAGCAGGGGTGTGCCGGATCCGGGCCACCGTTCTGACTCATGAGGCGAACCAACGCCTCGCCCGTTACTGGGAGGCCGTCCTGACGAACCTACGGCCGATCCCGGAGGAACAGCCGCGCACGGTGAGCCACCCGTGGTGGCTGCCCGGCAGCATCGCGCTGGACGAGACCTGGCAGCACACCGATGACTGGCTCAGGGCGGACGGCGGGCCGTGGTCCGCGCCGGCATCCGGCCGGGCCGACCACCCTGTGACCCGAGCCCTCGCCATCCTCGACGCACAGCCCGTGCGAGGGGCCGATGGCCAGGCCCCGCCCGGAGCGGCGACGGCGGGCACGGGACGGGGACACGGATGACCCTCCCCACACCGAAGGCCTCTTCATCGCGTGCCGTGGAACGGCCGGTGGTCGTCGGCGGCGTCCAGAACACCGTGATCCACCGCACGAACACGGAGAGAGCCATGAACGTGCCCCCATCGCCCGGTCGTCCGCACACCACGAAGCCGCCACACCGGCCGGGCCTTGCCCGGTGGGCCGTCCCCGCCCTGGCAGTCGCCGCGGGCCTGGCGGCCGTCACGGGGTGCTCCTCCGCCGTGGCCGACGATCTCCGTACGCCCTGCGGACTGGTCGTCGACGGTTCCGGCTCCGGGGCGGCCGGGGACCGGGGCTTCGACGCCGAGGCCAAACTGAAGTCCACGCTGGTCCGGTTCCTGACCGAACGGCACTGCGGCACGCTGGCGTTCGCACCGGTCACCCGATCGTCGCAGACCTCGACCTGCCGGGTCGGGGACGTCGATCTCGACCCGCCGGCGGACGAGACCACCGACCGCGACAGCATGCGCAAGTCGTCGCGGATCCTGGCGCTCAAGGGCGCACTCACCATGCTGAAGTGCGCCCGTACCCAAGGGGGTTCCGATGTGCTCGGCGCTCTCGCACGGATCGGTGACGCTGTGCGGCCGGGCAACGGGACGCCAAGTCTGCTGGTGGTGAGCGACTTCGAGCAGGCCGACGTGGAGTTCACGCTCAGGGTGCGCGAGATCGCGACGGAGCAGAGCCGTGAACGGGTCATCGACACCCTGCTCGAAGACAGGGGTGTACCGGGAATTTCCGGGATGAACGTCTACCCCGTCGGCTACGGCATGCGTCACAACGCCAAACCGGGTGAGTACCGGCCGTTCGACGCGTTCTGGTCCGAGATCCTGAGCGAGAGGGCGAAGTCGCATGTCCACGACGACTATCGGAAGTGACCCCGGGGAGCCGCGCCGCAGGCGGGCGAGGATCGGTAGGCCGCTGCGTGCCGGCGCCGGACGCCAGCGCGCGGACCGGCGCGTCACGGATCCGGAAGCGGGCCCCAGGCGCCGTCCGCTGGTCCTGACGGACAGGCAGCAGCGACGCCTTATCGCCCAGGCCCGCAGGCGCGGCGCCCGGGCGAGCGTCGGCAAAGGGCCGTCCGTCGTACGCGGCCGAACCGTCCGGCGCGGAGCGCTCGACCCCTGGGTGCTCAACGGCGAAGGCCGTGTGCCCTACTTCGCCGAGCTCGCCTCCGTACGCGACGTGCTTCAGGAACAGTTGCTGGAGCAGGCCGCCGACGCGGAGGAGGAGGCTCTCCTGCAGGACGCGCGCGCCGGGTCGGATGTGGAGAGGGCCGAGGCGGAGATCCGTTTGCAGGATGCCCTGTTGCGGGAGGCGGACGAACAGGTCCGCGCGTCCTGGAGTCAGCTGAACCGGCTGGCGGTCCGAGCGGTGCGGTGGGAGCGGTTCCGTGACAGCGTCCGGGAGCGCGTCGAACTCCGCTGGATCCAGGCCCGGTTCCCTGACCCGGATCCCGCCGGAAACAGCGCTGGGGTGTCGGGGGCGGACGAGCCATCGCCGGGGCCAGGGGCCGGGGGTAAACCCATCCGTGTGAACGAGCGGGAGCCCGCGACCGGGCCCGCCCCGGTGCCCGAAGACGGTCTCGCCGAGGAGGACTGGCAGTCGCTCGATCCCGACGGGGCTCCGTCCGGTGTCCAGCCGTCCACCGGCCCGGACTTCACCCCGGGAGAGGTACCGGAGCCGCAGCCCCTCGGCGGCTTGGTCCCGCCGCCCGACCCAGGCTGGGAAGGCATGCCCGCACGGCCGGGCATGCGCCCCTGGATGAACTGGGGAATGCTCCTTGCCATCGCGGCGGTCGAGATACCGATCTACTGGATCGCCTTCCAGCCCTTCCACGGCACCGGCAGCACGGGCAGCGACTTCCTGTCCGGCACACTCGCGATCTCCACCGCCGTGCTGATGGTGCTTCTGCCGCACCTGGCCGGACGCACCCTGCGTGGCCGCGCGGCCACCGGCACCGTCAAAGCCGCCGCTCTTCCGGCGCTGGCCCTGCTGGGGATATGGGGATTCTCCGGCTGGGCTCTGGGCGACCTGCGGGCCAAACTGGTGCTCAAGCACCCCGATCCCATCGATGTTCCCCCGGGCCTGGACGGATTCAGCGATGCGGAGGACCTCACCGCGCGGCCAACGCTGCTGGACAGTCTCCATCTGGCCCCGCAGACCATCACCTGGATGTTCGTGGCCCTGCTTCTCCTGTCCGGAGGCATCGGCTTTCTGCTGGGGCTGCTCGGGGAACACCCCTACCTGGACGCGTATCGCGCGGCCCTGGAACGCCGGTCCGGCAGAGTCAGGCAGCGGGAGGAGGTCCGGGCCGCCGCAGACCGCGCCCGTTCGCTCTCCCGGACTGCGCGGGAGCGCTCGGCACAGCGCAGGGAGGCGGTGGACGCCCGGGTCCGAGCCACGGACGAACTGTACGAGGCAGCGGCCAACGCGTTCCTGGAGGGGCTGATGGAGCGGTCGCGCGATCCCGCGGTGACCGAATCGGCGATGAGACTCTCCGCCACCTGGCCCCTGCTTCCGCGCCGGCCACGACCACCGGCCCGCCGGGGCGGGTGATCAGCCGAACGGCACTGCGGGTCGGCGGAGCCGTCCTTGATCCGCGCCCGCTCTTCAGGGCGCTGGAGAACGATTCGGTCATGGCGTTGCCGAAGGGGCCCGACTCCGGAGAGCCGGAGCCCAACTGACCTGCACTTTCACCAGATCAACGGCTACGGTCTGTCCCATAGGCACTAGAAGAGCTGTTTGGCGTTGTCGCCGAAGGTCCAGTTCTTGGAACCGTCCCAGTTCAGCGACCAGTCCATCAGGCCCTTCAGGCTGCCGCCGTAGTGGCTCCAGGCCTGGGAGACGAGCCCCGGCGCCATGTAGCCGCCGCCCGCACCCGGCTGGGCGGGCAGCCCCGGGACCTGCTTGTCGTAGGGCACCTTGACGGTGGTGCCCTGGATGACCAGTCCCTTGTCGAGACAGTCCGTCTGCGCGGTGAAGCCCTGGACGGTGCCCGCCTCGTACGAGTCGCCGGAGCAGCCGTACATGCTGCCGTTGTAGTACTGCATGTTCAGCCACCAGAGCCGGCCGTTGTCCGCGTACTTCTTCACGATGGGCAGGTACGCGCCCCAGATCGACCCGTACGTGACGCTGCCGCCGGTGACGTAGGCCGTCTCCGGGGCCATCGTCAGGCCGAAGTTGGAGGGCATCCGGGCCAGTACGCCGTCGATGATGCGGATCAGGTTGGCCTGCGAGGCCGACAGCTGGTTGATGTTGCCGCTGCCGCTCAGGCCTGTCTCGATGTCGATGTCGATGCCGTCGAAGTTGTACTTCTTGAGGATCGGCACCACCGTCTCGACGAAGCGGTCGGCCACCGCGCTGGAGCTGAGGTCGATTCCGGCCGCCGCGCCGCCGATGGACATCAGGGTGGTGAGTCCGGACGCCTTCGCCTGGCACATCTCGGCCGGGGTCGGGACCTTGACGGTCGAGTCCATCCCGTCCTCCCACAGGACGGTGCCGTCGGAGCGGATCACCGGGAAGGCCGCGTTGATCACGTTGTAGCCGTGCTGTGTGATGCGGCTGTCGGTGACGGGGATCCAGCCCAGTGGCGGGTGCACACCGTTGGACGCGCCGTCCCAGTTCTCCCAGTACCCCTGGAGCACCTTGCCCGCGGGCTTCGACTTGACGGCGCAGGTGTCGTCCTGCGCGGAGCTCGGTGTCGCCGCGACCAGCATCTGTACGACGCATGCCGCCGCGATGCCGACGCCCAGCAGACGTGATGTCCGACCGAACATTTCCGGTTCCCTTCGTGGGGTGGAGACCAGAGAAGCCGAAAGTGCCATGATCCTGACAAGTCAGAGGTCCTCGCACCCCGGCCGCCACAACGCGGCACACGCTAAAGTGGTCCAGACCTTCCGTCAATAGGTCTGGACCATATGCGCGACCGCGCCGGACTCACCCGGTGACGGGCTCCGCTACGTCGCCCGCGCCGTCCGGCCACGGCAGCTGGATCGCCGTCTGCGGCTCCTGCGGCATCGACGGCACCGGATTCCCGGGCGGGTCGTCCGGCTCCGCAGGGGTACCGGTCGGCTCGTCGGGCAGCGGGGCCGGAGGCTCGGTGGCATCGCCCGAGGGCGGGTCGCTCGGACAGCGCGGCGCCGCCCGGCCGTCCTCGGGGACCCCCGAGGGGCTCGCGGTCACGGCGGCCTCCTCGCCGGGCGGGGTCGGGACACCCGGGGTGGGGCAGTCCGTCGGCGCGGGCGTCGGCTCCCCGGGCGGCACCCTGGGCAGCGGCCCGGTGATGTCGGCGTCCGGGCCGTACGGCGGCGGCACCTCGGGCCTACGGTCGCGGGCACCCTCGTCCCCGGTGCGCCGCTCGATCCAGGCGTCGTTCACGACGTCCACGATCACCAGGCCCGAGAGCTCTCGCTCGGCCGGCCCGACCGCGACGATGCGCGCCGGGTCGTAGCCGGTCCACTCCCCCGCCCGGCCGTCCGGCGCGCGGGCACGGTCCGGCGCGGTCAGCGGGTTCCCGCAGGCGCACCTCACCCTCGGCAGCCCGTAGCCGTCGGCCAGCACGGCGGTGCCGGCCTGGAGCACGGTCTGGAACGTGGTCGCGGCGCCTCCGTCGAAGCCGTGGCCGGCGACCCGGGTGTCGGCGCGCAGCAGGACCGGGGTCAGCCCGCGCAGGAAGCCGGCGATCCCGGCCGCGGTGGTACCCGCCGCGTGCGCGAAGGCCGCCCCCTTGGCCCGGTCGGCGGCGAGCAGGCTGATCTGCTTCCCGACATCGCAGGAGGCCACGGACCGGACGGCGCCGTAGAGCCCGGGGGTGTCGCCGGTGAGCTCGCGGACAGCCCCGCCGCCGGAGCCCGGGGACCGCGGCGGAGCGGTCTCCGAAGGCGTCGGCGCCGCGCCGGACTTCCAGGCCGTCGACGCGGTGAACGGGTCGGGACCCCGTGCCCAGGCCGGCTGCAGCAGCACGGCCTGGACGTCGGCGGTCCCCTTGGTGCCGTTGCTGCTGCCGTGGGTGCCCTGCGCACAGCCCGCGGCGAGGAGGATCCCGGCGGACAGCGTGGCGCCCGCGGTGCGGCGCAGGCGTATGGGTGAGCGCACGAAGTGGTCTCCTGCCGGTTCACCGGTCCCGAGTGGTCCCCTCATGTCTGCCGCAGTTGGCCCTGCCCCGCAAGCCGGAGGCGCACGACGGCCGCGTCTGCGACGCAGAGCCGGAACCCTCTCCTTGAACACGTTCAAGAAAGCATCTAGAGTCAGCGGCGACAGCATTTGAACATGTTCAACAGGGGGTGGGTCATGTCTGTTCTGGTCGGCCTGATCGTGATGCTCGGCATGCTGGTGATCGTCCCGGCCGGGCTGCGACTGGCGGACGTACCGGAGCTCGACCGGATCCGCCGGCTGTGGCCGGCCTTCGCCGCGCCCGGAGCGGTCTCCCTCTGGCTGCCGCGCGGCCCGGCGGCCACGGCCCTCGCCCTCGCCTACGCGCTCGGGGCCGTGCTCCTCGCGCTGCACGCCCTGCCCCGGCTGGTCAGCCGCCGCGCGCCGCTTCGGTCCCCGCGCACGGCACCGGCAGAGATCGCGTTGCTCACCGCCCTGGTGACACCCGCGATCGCGGCCTCCGCGCTGGTCGCGGAGCGCTCCGGCAGTGCGCTGTTCGGATTCGGCCCCGGCATTCTGGCGCTGACGGTGCCGCACTTCCACTTCGCCGGGTTCGCCGCCGCGCTGGTCTCCGGACTGCTCTGCCGGCTCGTCGACAGCCCGGCGGGCCGGTTCGCGGCACTGAGCGTGCCGCTGGGCACCCTGCTCGTCCTGATCGGCTACTTCGTCGGCGAGTGGGCCGAACTCGCCGGCGCGGTGGTGCTGACGGCCGGAATGTGGACCGTCGCCCTGCTGACCTGGCGGCGGGTCCGCACGAGCCGCGACCGGGCCACCCGGCTGCTGCTCGGCGCCTCGGCCGGCGTGCTCGCGGTGACCATGGCGCTGGCGCTCAGCTGGGCACTGGGCGAGGCCACCGGACTGCCCCACCCCACCCTGACCTGGATGGCCGCCACCCACGGCGTGGGCAACGCGCTGGGCTTCGCGCTCTGCTCGGTGCTCGCCTGGAAGCGGCTCCGCGACCGCACCGATCACGAAGGACGCACCGCATGAGCACCCTGACCTATCCGGAGGCGGGCGCCACCAGTCTCGGCCCGCTCCCCGACGGCTACCACCACCTGCACCACCGCGAGCGGGTCGGCCGCGGCCGGGCGGACTTCGAGACGGCGGGCGCCGCGGTCACCGGATTCCTGCTGCACCGCGCCTCCGGGGTCCGGGTCACGGCATCGGCGGCGCGCGCCGAACCCGGCGCGTCCGTTCGGGTGGCGCTCGGCCTCGGGCCGGTCCGGCTCTCCGCGCCCTGCCGGGTCATCTGGACCGAATACGGGCCGCAGCGCACCGGATTCGCCTACGGGACGCTGATCCGGCACCCCGAGTGCGGCGAGGAGTCCTTCGTGGTCGACCTGGCCGACGACGGGACGGTGTCGTTCACCGTGATGGCCTTCAGCCGGCCGGCCCGCTGGTACACCCGGCTCGCCGGTCCCCTCGTACCGGTGGCCCAGCGGTGGTACGCGCGCAGGCTCGGCCGCACCCTGCGCCGGATCGTCACGGAGGCGCGCCAGAACCGGAACTGACGCGCCGGGAGGCCCCGCGGGGCCGATACTGGGGGCGATGGAGTGGTTCACCGCAGACGGGTACTGGCTCGGCCGGCTGATCTTTCAGCGCGCGCTCGCCGTCATCTATCTGACCGCGTTCCTCACCGCCGCGCTCCAGTTCCGGGCGCTGATCGGTGAACGCGGCATGCTGCCCGTCCCCGGACTGCTGCGGCGCACCGACTGGCGCACCGCCCCGGGGCTCTTCCGCCTCCATTACTCCGACCGCTTCTTCGCCCTGGTCTCCTGGACCGGCTGCGCGCTCTCCGTCGCCCTGATCGCCGGCGTGGACGGCCTGCTGCCGCTGTGGGCGGCGATGGTGATGTGGGCGCTGCCCTGGGCGCTGTACCTGTCGATCGTCCAGGTCGGGGACACCTGGTACGGCTTCGGCTGGGAGTCCCTGCTGCTGGAGACCGGCTTCCTCGCCGTCTTCCTCGGCAACGCGCGCACCGCCCCGCCGGTCCTCGTCCTGTGGCTGCTGCGGTGGGTGCTGTTCCGGGTGGAGTTCGGCGCCGGAATGATCAAGATTCGTGGCGACGCGTGCTGGCGCAGGCTGACGTGTCTCGACTTCCACCACGAGACCCAGCCGATGCCCGGACCGCTGAGCTGGTTCTTCCACCATCTGCCCCGGCCGCTGCACCGGGCCGAGGCGGCGGCCAACCACGTGACCCAGCTGCTGGTCCCGGTGCTGCTGTTCACCCCGCAGCCGGTGGCGGGCGCGGCGGCGGGCCTGATGGTCCTCACCCAGCTGTGGCTGGTGCTGTCGGGGAACTTCGCGTGGCTCAACTGGCTGACGATCGCGCTCGCCCTGTCGGCCGTCGACTGGTCCCCGGTCGCCGAGCCGCCCGCCCAATCGGCCGCGCCCCTCTGGTACGAGGTGGTGGTCATCGCCGTCACCGCCCTTGTGCTGGCGCTCAGTTACCGCCCGGCCCGCAATCTGGTCTCGCGCCGGCAGGTGATGAACCGCTCCTTCGACCCGCTGCACCTGGTCAACACCTACGGCGCGTTCGGCAGCATCAGCCGGGTCCGGCTGGAGGTGGTGGTCGAGGGGACCAACGAGCGGACCGTGGGCGCGGAGACGGTCTGGCGGGAGTACGGATTCCGCGGGAAGCCCGGCGATCTACGGCGGCTGCCGCGCCAGTTCGCCCCGTACCATCTGCGGCTCGACTGGATGATGTGGTTCGCCGCGCTCTCGCCCGCGTACGCCCGCCCCTGGTTCGGGGCCTTCGTCCAGCGGCTGCTGGAGAACGACCGGGACACGCTGCGGCTGCTGCGGCACAACCCGTTCCCCGGTGCGCCGCCGGAGCACGTCCGCGCCAGGGTGTACCGCTACCGGTACACGACCTGGCGCGAACTGCGGACCACGGGGAACTGGTGGCATCGCACCTATGTGCGGGAGTTCATGCGCCCGGTGCCGCGCCCCGGACCGGTCAGCCCCTCCAGTCGATCTTGAAGACCCAGGCGTGCTCGCCTGTCCTGCGGGCCGCCGCCGGCACGTCGATCACCAGCGAGTCACCGCTGGTGCGCCAGCTCAGCGGCCGGTCGTGGCCGAGCAGCGTGATCCGGTCACCGCCCCGGACCGGCACCGGCGCCCGGACCGTCAGGGTCGCGCCCGGCCGGACCAGCGAGTGGATGTAGAACGCCTTGTCCGGCCGGAGGGTGAACCGCAGCTCCTCGCCCAGCTGCGGCATCCGCGCCCAGTAGGTGGTGTCGTAGATCGCCTCTCCGTTGGTCTTCAGCCACTGCCCCGTCTCGCGCAGCCTGCGCTGCATGATCGCGGGGATCGTGCCGTCGGACTTCGGCCCGATGTCGAGCAGGAAGTTGCCGTTCTTGGAGACGATGTCGACGAGCGAGTGCACGATCTCCTCGGCCGTCATGTACTTCTCGTCCGGGGTCTGCGCGTTGTAGCCGTAGCTGAACGGGTCGAGGCCCCGGCTGGACTCCCATTTGGCGGTGACGATCTGGTCGTACGTCGTGTACTCGGGTGTGGTGAAGTCGTGCGAGCCGATTCCGGAGCGGTCGTTGACCGTGACGTCGACCGGCCGGGCCCGGTTCTTGGCGTGGTTGAAGTACTCGGCGAGCACCCGGTGGCTGTCGTTGTCGCCGCCGATGTCGCACCAGATGATCTCGGGGTCGTACCCCTCGATCAGCTCCAGCATCTGCGGGCCCTGGAACTCGGTGACGTAGTCCTTGCCCGGGGTGTGGCCGGTGTACGGGACGGGCTCCAGGGTGTACGGATTGCGCGGGGCGTGGCCCATCCACGGGTGGTCGGGGTTGAACCACTCGGGCATGGAGAAGTACAGCCCGCGGTGGAGTTCGGGGGCGTAGCGCCGTGAGGCGTCGAAGAGTTCCCTGATCACATCCCGCTTCGGACCCATCTTCACCGAGTTGCGGTCGGAGAGCTTGGTGTCCCAGAGGGCGAAGCCCTCGTGGTGCTTCGAGGTGAGGACGTGGTACTGCGCGCCTGCGTCCCGGAACAGTTCCACCCAGGCGCGGGGGTCGAAGCGCTCGGCGCGGAACTGCGGGATGAAGTCGTCGTAGGCGAAGGACTCGCCGTAGGTGTCGCGGTGGTGGGCGTAGGTGGGGTTGTCCGGGTCCTGCATCTGGTTCCAGTACCACTCGGCGTACTGCGTGCCGACCGGTGCCCAGGCCGGGACCGAGTAGACGCCCCAGTGGATGAAGATGCCGAACTTCGCGTCCTGGTACCAGTAGGGCGCCTGGTGGGTGGAGAGGGAGGCGTCCGTGGGGGTGTAGTCGGGGACGCCGAGGGTGAGCGAGCGCCGGACCGTCGCCGCCTGCTGCCCCCGGCCGCGGGCGACGACGCTGCCGTCCCGGGCGGTGCCTGCGGCGGTGCCCGGTCTGTTGCGGATGCCGATGCGGACGCGGGCCTGCTCGCCGGGGGCGAGCCGGGTGACGCGGGCGGGTGCGACGGTGCGCGCGCCGGGTACGTCGACCGAGAGGCTGAGTCCGTCGGCGGCGAGGATGCCCACGGTGCCCGCGTTGACGACGGTGGCCTCGACGCTCTGGGCGCCGTGGTCCAGGAGCGATGTGGTGGAGTGCGCGTCGCGTACGGCCAGGGCCCGTCCCTCGGCCGCCGGTTGGAGGGAGAGGGCGAAGACGTGCAGGGCGGACTTGTTCTCCTCGGCGGGCCGGGTGGTGGGAAGGGTCAGCGCGACGGCCTGCCTCGCCGGGTCGAGCGGGATCTCGGACACGGCGATGGAGACCGGGTGCGGGTCCTTGGTGCCGTCGGGGGCGTAGCGGTAGGCGGAGGTCAGGTCGCCGCTGCCGGAGTACCAGTCGGGTCCGGCGAGGGCCGGCTGCGATGTGGTGCCGTCGGCGTAGTGCACCGTGGCCTTGCCCGACGTGGCTCCGTAGCTGCATGCGGTGAGCAGCAGGCCGGAGAGGTAGCGGCCTGGCGGGAGGTCGACGCGCTGGCCGAGGGCGACGACGTTGTTCTTCGCCCCGGCCCCGGCGGCCGGGAAGCGGAAGAGGGTTCCGGCTATCTCCCTTTCCCCTGCCGGGAGTTCCTCGCCGGGGAAGGTGTAGCCGGAGCCGTCGAAGCTGCCGCCTGGGTTCTCGGCGGTGTCGATGCCGTCGTTGTCGAACCAGTCGTCGAGGGGGACGGGGACGGCCGGGGGCACGGTCCCCCAGTCACCGCCGTGCGGGGTCTCGGGGGCGGTCCCGGTTCGCGGGGCCGCTTCGGCGGTGGCGGGGGTGAGCAGGGCGGCGCCGACTGCCGCCCCTGCCGTCATTCCGAGTACGTGGCGCCTGGGAAGTTCGGTCATGACGTCCGATGATTGAAGCACGACGTGAACCTGTCAATGCAATCTTCCAGACAGAACGAAACTTCTCTCCCACATCCATCGGATGACTCCCGGGAGAAAGCGGGGTGGACCGGGCATCCGGCACCCGCCCCGCCTCCCGCCGGCTACCGCTCCTGCTCGCGGGCCCTCAGCAGGGTTTTGATCTGCTTGACGAGTTCGTCGTCGCTGGTCAACGGCTTGCTGGAGACCAGACCACCGAGGCGCTCGGCGGTCTGGAAGTCGTACGCCCGCTCCTGCTCCTCGCCGGGCACCTCGCCGTACTCCTCCTTGGCACGGAAACCGACGGTCAGGTCCACGGCCTTGGCGATGATCCAGGTCAGGATGAAGGAGAAGGCGATCACGGCGACGATCGCTACGAGCTGCTTGCCCAGCAGCCCCCAGCCGCCCCCGTAGAAGAGGCCCTTCTTGCCGCTGATGCGTGCGGTGGCGAACAGGCCGACCATGATCAGGCCGATCAGTCCGCCGACACCGTGCACTCCCACCACGTCGAGCGTGTCGTCCACGTTGAAACGGAACTTCAGGGTGATCGCGAACGCGCAGACCGCGCCGACGACGAGGCCGGTGATGACCGCGCCCAGCGTGTCGATCTCACCGCAGGCCGGGGTGATGGCGACCATGCCCGCCACGGCGGACGAGACGACGCCCATCGTGGTGACCCTGCCGGTGCGCCACTTCTCCACCAGCGGCCATGTGACCATCGCGCCCGCGGCACCGAGCTGGGTGTTGATGAAGGCCGCGGCGGCGGTGCCCTGGTCGCTGAGTGCCGAGCCGGAGTTGAAGCCGAACCAGCCGAACCAGAGCAGCCCGACCCCGATGACAACAAGCGGAATGTTGTTGGGGCGCTCCTCGCGGCGCGCGAAGTCGCGCGGCGCACGCAGCACGAGCGCCACGGCCAGGCCCGCCACACCGGAGTTCAGCTCCACCGGCAGGCCGCCGGCGAAGTCGAGGGCGCCGAGGTGCCTGACGATCCAGCCGTCCGAGTCGAACACCCAGTGCGCGATGGGGATGTAGACGATGAGCAGCCACAGCACGACGAAGACGAGCCAGCCCCGCATCGTGGCACGGTCCGCGATCGAACCACTGATCAGCGCCACCGTGATGATGGCGAAGCCCATCTGGAAGGTGCTGTAGACGTAAGTGGGGATCCTCCCGGACAGCGTGGTGAGTTCGATGTCGTGCATGAACACGTGGTCGAGATTGCCGATCACCCCCGCGCCACCCACATCCGGGCCGAACGCCAGCGTGTATCCGATGACCCACCAGAGGAGCGTGCCGAAGGCGAGCGCGGCGAAGCTCATCTTGATCATCACCAGCACGTGCTTGGTGCGCACCATGCCGCCGTAGAAGAACGCGAGACCCGGCGTCATCAGCAGCACCATGGCGGTGGAGGCGAGCAGCCAGGCGGTGTCACCGGAGTCGTACGCGGGTGGCATCGGCGCGGGAGCGGTGTTCATCGGCGGGCACCTCGTGGGTCTCGTGGGGGCGGAGAGGCTACGGCTTGCGCAGGTCGGGGGCCGGATGACCGGTGAGCAGCCGGCGCACGGACTGCCAGAGAGCCTGCTGGGCCGCGGCGACCCGGATCGGGCTGTCGTCCAGCAACCTCACCCAGGCGCCGCAGTCGCGGGGCAGGACGCTCACCCCGTACAGGACGCCGAGCGGGGCCAGCGCACCGTGCAGGGCGTCGGCCACCTCGGCGGCGGGGGCGCGGCCGGTGACGACGAAGAGCGAGGCGACGTGGTCGTGGCCGGCGAACACCCCGGGGCCGAGGACTCCCGCACCGTCCGGCCCGGGGGCCAGGCGCAGGGTGTCCAGGGCGAGCAGGGTGCCGTCCGGCCGGCTGACCCGCAGGTCGGTGGCGAGCACCCGGTAGGCGTGGCGTTCGCCCCGGGCGAGCCGTCCGGCGGTGAGGGTGTCCCCCAGCACGACGGTGGCGCCGCTCGCGACCGTGACCTCGGTGCGCTGGTAGAAGCGCGCGTCCCGGAACGGGATCAGCGGGTCCGGCAGGTACTCGACGTAACTCCCCGCCTCCGCCGTCAGGTGCACCCGCTGGCTCGCGTAGTCGTGCTCCATCCGGAAGATCTTGGTGGCGGCCTGGGTGGTCAGATGGACCTGGGTGTCCGGGCCGCAGCGGAAGTCCGTACGGTAGCGGTCCGCCTGGGCGTAGCCGCCGCCGGTCGCCATCAGGTAGACGTAGCTCATGCCCGGCAGCGCGGGGTCGATCCACAGCGGCCGCATGATCTGCAGCGGTGTCTTCTGGTAGCGCTCGACGAGTTCGGTGCGCCCGCCCCGTACCGCGAAGGCCAGGTCGAGGATGCCGACCTTGGCCGGGGACCCGGGCGCGAGCGTGTCGGGCACGGAGGCCAGGGCCGCTACGTCCGGGGGGACCCGGACCGCGGCGTAGTACTCCTCGGCCAGCCGGTCGGCCGGTGGCCGGTGCGGGGCCGGCCTCATCTCAGATCAGCGCCTTGCGGCGCGATTCGAGGTAGACCGCGATGTCGTCGATGCCGACGCCGGTCAGGCAGTCGGTGAGGACGACGGGGCGGTTGTCCCGGACCCGGTGGGCGTCGGACTCCATGACGTTGATGTCCGTGCGCACGTACTTGGCGATATCGATCTTGTTGATGACGAGCAGGTCGCACTCGGTGATGCCGGGGCCGCGCTTGCGGGGCATCTTCTCGCCCTCGGCGGTGTCCAGCACGAAGAGGAAGAGGTCCACGAGCGCCGGGCTGAAGGTCAGCGTGAGGTTGTCGCCGCCGGACTCGTAGAGCAGCGTGTCGGTGTCCGGGAAGCGCTCCAGCATCTCGGCGCCCGCCGCCAGGTTCATCGTGGGGTCGTCACGTACGGCGGTGTGCGGGCAGGCGCCCGTCTCGACGCCGACGACCCGTTCCGGTTCCAGGACGCCGGCCAGGGTGCGGCGGACGTGCTGGGCGTCCTCCTGGGTGTAGATGTCGTTGGTGATGACGGCGGGGCGGTGGCCGCGCTCGATCAGGACCGGCACCAGCGCCTCGATGAGCGCCGTCTTGCCGGATCCGACGGGTCCGCCGATGCCGACCCGCAGTACGTTGTCGTCCATGGTGCTCCCTGGTGTGTGACGGGGTGGGTGTCAGCTCGCGAAGAGCCGGGCCTCGGCGCGCTCATGACGGCCCGACATGATGTCCGAGGCGAAGACGGTGGCGCCGACGTCGTCGAGTTCGCGCCGCAGCGCCGCCTCCACGGCCGCTTCGATGACGGGCGCCGCCCCCCGCAGGAGGGTCTGCGCCGAGCGGTGGTCGGTCAGCCGCAGCCGCAGGGCCGCGCCCGCGAAGCTGACGCAGAAGGCGAACAGGTCGGCGGCGACGGCGTGGCGGACCGGGACCCCGGTCGCGGCGTGGATGACGCCCGCGGCCACCGCCTGGGTGCCGGGGGCCTCCCGGCGCACCACCCGGCCGAAGTAGTCGGAGATCTCCGGACGGTCGAAGACCTCCTGGCCCAGGTCGAGCAGCTGGCGTCCGGTCCGGGTGGCGGCCTGTCGCATCTCGCGGCCCAGCTTGGCCGCGAAGAGGTGCTCGTCGATCCGGACGACGGCCGCCGGGTCGCCCGCCGCGGTGGCGCGGTGGGCGAGGGCGAGCGCCGTGGCGTCCGCAGGGCCGACGCCGTGCAGCAGCAGGTCGTGGAGGAGCCTCGGCACGGTGGCGGGGTCGACGGCCCCGGCCTGGGCGAAGCCCTCCAGGCTGTGCGACAGCGTGTAGAAGCCGCTCGGGAACGCGGAGTCGGTCAGCTGGAGGCTGACCAGCAGCGGTCCGAGACCGGTGGCGCCCGCGGTCACGGCGGTGGCGGCCGCGGTCATGGCAGGCGGGGGGTCGGCCGCGCTGTCGCCCTCGTTGCGGTACATCTGCCCTAGACCAGGAAGTAGAGATGGTTGAGGGGCAGCGTTTCGGCCGGATCGATGGTGGCGACCTTGCCGTTGAGCGTGACCTTGAACGTCTCCGGGTCGACCTGGATGTCCGGCAGGGCGTCGTTGCGGACCATGTTGTGCTTGCCGATGGTGCGGGTGCGCCGGACCGGCAGGACCTTGCGTTCCAGGCCGAGTTCGGCGGGGACACCGGCGGCGATGCCCGCCTGGGACATGAAGGTGACGTGGGTGGCCTGCAGCGCCTTGCCGTACTGGCCGAACATCGGCCGGTAGATGACCGGTTGCGGGGTGGGCAGCGAGGCGTTGGGGTCGCCCATCTGGGCCCAGGAGACGATGCCGCCCTTGATCACCATCTTGGGCTTGGCCGCGAAGGAGTGGATGGGCCACAGCACGATGTCGGCGATCTTGCCCTTCTCGATCGATCCGACGTGCTCGGCGATGCCGGAGGCGATAGCCGGGTTGATGGTGATCTTGGCGAGGTAGCGCAGCACCCGCTGGTTGTCGTTGCGCGCCGAGTCGCCCTCCATCCTGCCGAGCTTGTCCTTGCAGTGGTGCGCGGTCTGGAAGGCCCGGGTGACGGACTCCCCGACCCGGCCCATGGCCTGGGAGTCGGAGGAGAACATGCTGATCACGCCGAGGTCGTGCAGTACGGACTCGGCGGCGATTGTCTCGGCCCTCACCCGGCTGTCCGCGAAGGACACGTCCTCGGGGATGTCGTGGCTGAGGTGGTGGCAGACCATGACCATGTCCAGGAGCTCGTCCACCGAGTTCTTGGTGTAGGGCAGGGTCGGGTTGGTCGAGGACGGCAGGATGTTCGGCTCGCCTGCGACCCGCATGATGTCGGGGGCGTGGCCGCCGCCCGCGCCCTCGCTGTGGAAGGTGTGGATGGCCCGCCCGTCGATCGCGGAGCGGGTGTCCTCGAAGAAGCCGCTCTCGTTCAGGCTGTCGGTGTGGATGGAGACCTGGACGTCGTGCGCGTCCGCGACGTTCAGGGCGTTGTCGATGACGGCCGGGGTGGCGCCCCAGTCCTCGTGCACCTTGAGGCCGCAGGCACCCGCCACGATCTGCTCGTTGAGCGCTTCCGGCAGGCTGCCGTTGCCCTTGCCCATGATGCCGAGGTTGACCGGGAAGCCCTCGGCGGCCTGGAGGAACCTGGCGATGTTGAACGGGCCGGGGGTGCAGGTGGTGCCGTTGGTGCCGTCCGTCGGTCCGGTGCCGCCGCCGATGAGGGTGGTGATGCCGTTGGTGAGCGCCTGTTCGGCCTGTTGCGGGGCGATCAGGTGGACGTGGGTGTCGATGGCGCCCGCGGTGGCGATGAGGTGCTCCCCCGCGATGGCCTCGGTGCCCGCGCCGATGACCAGGTTCGGATCGACGTTGTTCTGGGTCTGCGGATTGCCGGACTTGCCGATGCCGACGATGAAGCCGTCCTTGATGCCGATGTCGCACTTGACCACACCGACCATCGGGTCGATGACCACGACGTTGGTGATGACGGTGTCGAGCGCGCCCTGGGCGGCGGTGATCTGCGGGTCGGAGGCCATGCCGTCCCGCATCGTCTTGCCGCCGCCGTAGAGGACCTCGTCGCCGTACTGGCCCTCGCTGTAGTCCTTCTCGACCTCGACGACGAGGTTGGTGTCGGCCAGGTGGAAGCGGTCTCCGACCGTCGGGCCGAACATGTCGGTGTACTGCTTGCGTGGCAGGATGGGCATCAGCGCGAACCCTTCTTCTTTTCCTTGGCGGACTTGGCGGACTTGGCGGGCTTGGCGGGCTCGGCGGCGGATTTACCGGCGGGCTTGGCGGCGGGCCTGCCTGCCCCGGTGCTCCTGGCGGCGGTGCCCTGCGCGCCCTGGAAGCCCTGCTCGATGGCCTTGCGGACGGCTTCGACCCGGGCGGGGTGGGAGGCGAGGCTGCCGTTGAGCAGCCCGCTGAAGCCGATCAGCCGGCCGGTCCCCCCGTACGCGCACAGCTCGACCTCGCGCGAGCCGCCGGGCTCGAAGCGCACGGAGGTGCCGGCGGGGATGTTGAGGTGCATGCCGAGCGTCTCCTGGCGGTCGAACGACAGCGCCGAGTTGACCTCGAAGAAGTGGTAGTGCGAGCCGATCTGCACGGCACGGTCACCGGTGTTGCTCACGGTGACCTTCAGCGTGCGGCGGCCCGCGTTGATCTCGATGGGGTCCTTGCCGTAGAGGTACTTCTGACGGAACGTCATGCGATGCTCCTGATGACTTGGCCCGCTCCATCGGCGGACGGGTGCTGATGCGGGTTCGGATGGCCGGGTCCGTGATGGTGGTGACCGTGGCCGTGGTCGTGTCCCGCGCCCGGTGGGTGGGTGTGGGAGTGGCCGTGGTTCTCGGCGGCGGCCAGCCCGGCCGCGATGCCGTCGTCGCCGTGTTCGCGCCGGCGCCGCCGGGCGTCGGCCACCCGCTCGGCCAGCACCCGCCGCAGCGCGGACGCGGACACGAGGGGACCGGCGCCATCCGCCACCGGGCCGGTCGGCTCGGGCACCTCGGGCGGCGCGAACCCGGCCGGAAGCAGCGCCACCCGCTCCGCGCCGAGCAGCCGGCATCGCCGGACGCCCTCGGCCGGGTCCGGGTCCCCGCCGGTGAACGCCACCTCGACCAGGGCGTGCCGCCCGTAGCGGCGTACGAGTGCGGCGATCCGGTACAGCTCCGCGTCCTCGAACGGGTCGCCGGACGGGGCCGTGACCAGCAGGGCGGAGTCCTCCGGTACTCGTCCCGCCGCCGCGCGCAGCCAGCCGACGAGGTGCTGTGCGGTGCCGAACGGCTCGGTGAGCACGATGGGCGTCAGGTCGCCGCCAGCAACGGCTCGCAGGGTCCGGGCGGTGTCCGCGACGAGTTCGGGGTCCCGGCCGAGCGTCATCGGGACGACCGCCGTCTCCTCACCCCGGCGCCGGTGCGCGGAGATGCTCCGGAACAGCTCGCGCCCGCTCGGAACGACGCTCACTTCGGGGTCCACGAGTCCCTCCAGCGCACGCCCGTAGCCGGCTTCGTGGCCGCACACGGCGATGACGGCGCACCGCTCGGCCACCGGGGTCAGCCCCCGATCGGGTCGTGGCAGGACACCAGCTTCGTACCGTCCATGAAGGACGCCTCGACCTGCAGCAGGCCGAGCATCTCCCGTACGCCGGGCATGGTGTCCGGCTCGCCCAGGACATGGCGGCCCAGCTCCATGCAGTCCGCGACGCTCCTTCCGTCGCGCGCGGCTTCGAGGATCGCCTCGGTGATCAGCGCGACCGACTCGCTGTAGTTGAGCTTGAGGCCGCGTCCCTGGCGTTTGCGGGCCAGGTCGGCGACCACGTACACCAGCAGTTTGTCGATCTCGCGAGGGGCGAGGTTCATCGTCGGTACCTTCCTCGGGTTGTACGGGCTGAGGGCTCGGGGGCCGGGACGGTCAACCGCTCCGGCGGAGCCGGGGCAGCAGCGGCACGGCGGCCATCAGCGCCCAGGTCGTGAGAATGAACGGCCAGGTGAAGGTGTGGCCGCCGAAGGTCTTGAAGATGGACGTCAGCGACGCCGTGAGCCCGGTACTGACGGCCGCGCCGAAGAGCGCGTACGCACCGTTCCAGACCGTGTTCGCCATGAACACCGCGCCGAGGGCGATGGCCACGAGCACCGCGTTGTATCCGTAGATGCCGTTGGCGATCAGCGCCGTCGGGGCGCCGAGCACCCACGCGGCGACGATGCCGACCACGCTGCCGCCCGCCGCGTAGAGCACGACGCGCAGGCCGGCCAAGGCGAGGCCGACGAGCATGATCAGCCCGACGTACCAGCTGTCGATCAGGAAGACCTGCGAGATGTTGTTGAAGAACGCGTGCCACAGGGCGGTCCAGGTCCACCCGGTCTCGCCGGTGGTGGTGCTGGCCACGGAGGCGGGGTCGCCGTGCCAGACCCGTGCGAACGAGGGGGCGCCGACCACCATCACTCCGGAGACCAGGCAGAAGGGCGCGGTGAGCGGGGTGAGCCCGTAGGGCGCGAGGAGGGTGCCCAGGGCTGCCATCAGAACGGTGCACATGACGGCGCCGACGACGGTCAGCACATAGGTGGCGAGATGGTTGCCCAGCGAGGAGACGAGGGCGATGCCCGTGAGGCAGCCCGCGTACCCCTGGAGTCCGAGCGCGATCCCCGACCGGTCGACGGCGAGGGCGTAGGCGGTCGCGGTGGCGATCAGGGTGCCGAGCGTGGCGTACAGGCCGTTCTGCCAGCCGGACACCCACAGCGCGACGAGGATCGCCACACCGGTCAGGAGTCCGGCCTGGAGATCGACCTGCCCGAACCCCCGCAGGGAGGCCAGTACGTACGCGGACGGCTGACGGCTCTCCAGCCGCCGGACGATTTCCGGCTCGGCGAGGGGCAAGGCTGACTCCAACGGCTCGACGGCGAGGAGGCCTCCGCCCCGACGGGCCGGGAGCGCATCCCTACATATGCCATCAAGACACAGAGTGTTCGGATAATCGCGCTGCGGGGTCCCCGGTTGACCCACCCGGGTACGGGCCCGGCCTCGCTGGCGCGCTACGCCTCCGACGGCCCCGACCGCTCCATAGATTCGCGGAATGTCATCCAGGATGAGGCTGCACCTGCACAGCCACCCCGACCATCACCCGGGGGTGCAGCTGTCGGTGGTGGCCGCCGTCGCGGCAGGCGGCGCCGCCGGAGCCGTCGCCCGGTACGGTGCCGAGCGCCTCTGGCCCACCGGCGCCTCGGCCTTCCCGTGGACGGTTCTGCTGGTCAACACGGTCGGCTGCTTCCTGATGGGTGTTCTGATGGTCACCCTTAAGCTGCGCTTCCCCGGCGCGCCCCGGCTGATCAGTCCACTGCTCGGCACCGGCGTGCTCGGCGGGTTCACCTCGTTCTCGCACTACACGGACAACGTCCGGCAGCTGTTCGAGAACCATCAGCCCGGGTACGCGGTCGGCTGCCTGGTGCTGACGGTGGTGGCCGCGCTGGCCGCTGTGACGGCGGGCGCGTTCGCCGCCCACTTCGCCGTCGGGCGCTCCTACGCCACGGAGAACGGCGCGTCATGACCGACTGGCTGCTCGTCATCGCCGGCGGAATCATGGGCGCGCCGCTGCGCTACTACCTCGGGGTCGACGCGAAGTTCCGCCTGCACAGCGTCTTCCCGTGGGGCACCTTCGCCGCCAACGCCGGCGCCGCCCTGTTCCTCGGCTTCGTCGCCGAGGCGGTGGCCGGCGGGGAGCTGGGCGCCCGGCTCAATCTGCTGCTCGCCACCGGGTTCTGCGGGGCCCTGTCGACCTGGTCGACGTTCTCCTACGAACTGCTGACCCTGAACTCCGCCCGCCGGCTCACTCTGGCGGCGGGCTATCTGCTGCTCACCGTGGGCGCGGGGGTCGGCCTCTCGTTCGCCGGGGCCGCCGTGGCCCGCGCGATCTTCTGAACGGGGACGCCCGCCACACGACCGAGCTCCGGCCCCGTCCCTTCTCGGGGCGCGGACCGGAGCTCGGCGGTGAAACGGTCAGTCGATGCCGGGCAGGATGTGCGGTTCGGCGAGATCGTCCTCGTAGCCGGCCAGCCGGATCGGTGCGGACCTGGCCCAGACCTCGATGTTGCGGAGCTTCTCGGGCCGGCGGGCCCGCTCTCCGGGCCGGTCGGCCGGTCGCTTCTCGTACTTCGTCAGTTCCGGTGTCGTCACCGCGCACTCCTTTGTGTCGCGTAACCCCGGGCGTCGCCGACGCTCCGGCTCCAATACCGGCACGTCGACCGCCCATGAGGGCAGGGGCAGGATCAGCTTCGGTCGCGGTGGCGCCGGGTACGGGGCGGGACGGCGGCCCGGTTGACAGGCCTGTCCCAGGACGGCCGGGGAATCTTCGTGGATCCCTCGGTGGCGTCCGTTCCCCTCAGAGTAACCAAATGAGCGCCCGTACGCTCGATGGAACGTGTGCCCTGGGTCACTTTCAGCCACCGAGCACGGAAAAGACCCGGCCCGGGAGGGTTCCCGGACCGGGTCCGCATCTGTATGGAGGGGCGCTGCCGCGGGCCGCTACCAGTTCGCCGGTGCGTAGTCCTTGAGGAAGCAGCCGTACAGCGGCTCGCCCCCTTCGCCGCGCACGATCGGGTCGTAGACGCGGGCGGCGCCGTCGACCAGGTCGAGCGGGGCGTGGAACCCCTCCTCGGCCAGGCGCATCTTGTCGGGGTGCGGCCGCTCGTCGGTGATCCAGCCGGTGTCGACGGCGGTCATCAGGATGCCGTCCTTCTCGAACATCTCCTGGGCGCTGGTGCGGGTGAGCATGTTCAGCGCTGCCTTGGCCATGTTGGTGTGCGGGTGCCCCGCCCCCTTGTAACCGCGGCCGAACACGCCCTCCATCGCGGAGACGTTGACCACATAGGAGTGGGCCGACGCCGTCGCCGCCATGGCCGGGCGGAGCCGGCTGATCAGGATGAACGGTGCGGTCGAGTTGCAGAGCTGGACCTCAAGGAGCTCGATCGGCTCGACCTCGTCGACTGTCTGGATCCAGCTGTTGCTGTGGTGCAGGTCCGGGACGAGCCCGCCCGCGTCGATCGCGGTACCGGCGGCGATGCGTTCGAGCGAGGCGGATCCGGTGACCAGCGCGAGCTCGGTGACGTCCTGCGCGCTCAGCCCCTCCTTGCGGGCGGCGGGCAGCGCGGCGACGCGGTCGACGGTGCCGCTGCCAAAGGTGCCGAT
Source organism: Streptomyces sp. NPDC048462 (assembly GCF_043200175.1). Taxonomy (NCBI): domain Bacteria; kingdom Bacillati; phylum Actinomycetota; class Actinomycetes; order Kitasatosporales; family Streptomycetaceae; genus Streptomyces; species Streptomyces sp. NPDC048462. The sequence continues at coordinate 82,580 of NZ_JBICXG010000003.1, read as the reverse complement.
CACCTCGGCGGCGGGGAGTTCGCCCGCGGGCAGCGGGGCGGACTCGGCACCGAGCAGCTCGCTGTACGCCTGCGGTGAGCGGCGCACCGTCTGGGCGGCGTTGTTGATCAGGATGTCCAGCGGGCCCTCGGCGGCGACGGATTCGGCGAGCGCGACGACCTGGGCGGGGTCACGGAGATCGATGCCGACGATCTTCAGCCGGTGGATCCACTCGTCGCTGTCCTCCATCGCCTTGAAGCGGCGGATGGCGTCGTTGGGGAAACGGGTGGTGATCGTGGTGTGCGCACCGTCACGCAGCAGCCGCAGCGCGATGTACATGCCGATCTTGGCGCGGCCGCCGGTGAGCAGCGCCCGGCGCCCGGTCAGGTCGGTGCGCGCGTCGCGGCGGGCACGGTTCTCCCGGGCGCACGACTGGCAGAGCTGGTGGTAGAAGGCGTCCACCTCGACGTACCGCGTCTTGCAGATGTAGCAGGACCTGGGGCGCTGGAGGACGCCCGCGATCTCCGCGCCGGCGGAGGAGGACGGCAGGACGCCCTGCGTCTCGTCGTCGATGCGGTCGGCCGAGCCGGTCGCGGTGGCCTCGGTGACGGCCTTGTCGTGCGCGGTCTTGGCGGCCCGGCGCTCCTGGCGGCGGCGCTGCTTCACGGTCCGGTAGACGCCGGCGGTGGCGCGGCGCACCGCGATGGCGTCCGGGTGGTCGACCTCGATGGTGTCCAGTTCGTCGAGCACCCCCAGGCAGACGGCCAGCCGCTGCGGGTCGATCCCGGGACCGAACTCCTCGCTGCCGGGCGCGAGATCCTCGGTACCGGGCACGAGCTCGGGGCCGTCCTCTGTCACCGTCATTGCCGTTCCTCTGTTGCTTGTGCCGCCGGATTCTCCCGGCGGACCGTGGCGCGCCGCCGAGCCGGACTCACGAGGACAGGCATCCACGGGACTGAAGGTCCGGCCGCGGGCTTCCGCGCGAAGCCGCCGCACTGCGGGCCGAACGCCCCACCCAAGTTTGCCATGCTCCGGCGGCTGCTCCATTCGAGTGCGTCAGCCGGGTTCGCCCGACGGCGCGGCGGAGGGCTTCGTGCCGCTTCCGCCCGTGTCCTCCCGGGCGCTCAGCGGCGCGGCGATGTCCTCGAGGGACCGGCCCTCCGCCGCTACGGCGAAGAAGCAGGCCACCAGCCCGGCCGCGATCATGAGCACGGCCCCGACGCAGAAGGCCAGCGCGGTGTCGGCCGGCACACCGCTCTCCGTGAGCTCGGCGAAGACCAGGGGTCCGGAGATGCCGCCTGCGGCGGTGCCGATGGCGTAGAAGAAGGCGATCGCCATCGCGCGGGTCTCCATCGGGAAGATCTCGCTGACGGTCAGGTAGGCGGAGCTGGCGCCGGCGGACGCGAAGAACAGCACGACACACCAGCACGCGGTCATGGTGACGGCCGAGAGCCACCCACTGTTGAAGAACCACGCGGTGACCAGGAGCAGGACACCGGACAGGAGGTACGTCCCGGCGATCATGGGTTTGCGGCCGACGGTGTCGAAGAACCTGCTGAGCAGAAGCGGTCCGAGGAAGTTGCAGGCGGCGATGACGGCGAAGTAGTAGCCGGTCGCGCCGCTTGACACGTCGAAGAACGTGACGAGGATCGAGCCGAAGCCGAAGGTGACGGCGTTGTAGAGGAACGCCTGCCCGATGAAGAGCGAGAAGCCCAGCACGGCCCGTTTCGGGTAGGACCGGAAGACGGTCCTGGCGATCAGCCCGAAGCCGATCCCGCCCCGCTGCTCGACGGTGATGCTTGTCCCGGCTTCCGGAAGCCTTCGTCCCGTCTCTGACTCCACCTCGCGTTCCACCTCGGCCACGAGCGTCTCCGCGTCCTCGTCACGGCCGTGGATGAACATCCAGCGGGGGCTCTCCGGCACGTGGCGGCGCACGAGGAGGATGACGAGTCCGAGGACGACGCCCAAGGCGAAGGTGAGACGCCAGCCGACGTCCTTCGGGAAGACGGACGTGTTCAGGGCGAGCACGGAGAGCAGCGATCCGGCCACCGCGCCGAGCCAGAAGCTGCCGTTGATGATGAGGTCGACACGTCCCCGGTACTTGCTCGGAATGAGTTCGTCGATGGCCGAGTTGATCGCCGCGTACTCCCCTCCGATCCCGAAGCCGGTGAGGAACCGGAAGAGGAAGAACCACCAGACCGAGAAGGAGACCGCGGTGAGTGCCGTCGCCAGGAGGTAGACGGCGAGCGTGATCAGGAAGAGCTTCTTCCTGCCGTAGCGGTCGGTGAGCCACCCGAAGACCAGCGCACCCGAGCACGCCCCCGCCACGTACATGGCCGCGGCGATCCCGGTGACCTGGCCGGCACTGATGGGCAGACCGCTGCCGTCCTCGGAGAGCCGGCTCGCGATGTTCCCGACGACCGTGACCTCCAGGCCGTCCAGGATCCAGACGGTCCCGAGCCCGATCACGATCATCCAGTGCCACCTGGACCAGGGGAGCCTGTCCAGTCTCGCCGGAATCCTGGTCGTGACAGTGGCGGTCGCCGGGCCTGTGGGATCGCTGTTCGCCATGGCATCTCCCTGTATCGGATACAAGACAGTGCCCACGAATGCGGGCCGGCAACATCCCGGATCCAACAGGCACCGAGACAAAAATGGGCATACCGGCCACTCGCGATCGCTGCCGCCACGACGGCGAAAAAAGAATCGCACCCATTCGGCATGGCCTCACCGATGCGGGGCACACGAGGTCTGACGCACTTGGCGATCAGGAGGGGCGACAACATGGCGGCCACGACGGAGCAGACCGGCAGAGTTCTCGATGCCGCACGCTCGTTCTCGGAGCAGACCGGCATCCCTACGGAGCCCGGCACTGCGGAGCTGCCGTGGATCGAGGACACCGGAAAGGTGGCTCCGAAGGACGCCCGCGCGCTGTCGAAGCTGTTCCTCGACCGGCTCCAGGTCCTGGAAGAGGGCACCCACGAGTACCAGTACGCCCGCAACACCCTCATCGAGATGAACCTCTCCCTGGTGCGGTACGCCGCCGCGCGGTTCCGCAACCGCGGTGGCGACGACACCGAGGACATCATCCAGGTGGGCACCATCGGGCTGATCAAGGCGATCGACCGGTTCGACCTCTCGCGCGAAGTCGAGTTCGCCACCTTCGCGGTCCCGTACATCGTCGGGGAGATCAAGCGCTTCTTCCGGGACACGACCTGGGCGGTGCACGTGCCGAGGCGGCTCCAGGAACTCCGCGTCGACCTGGCGAAGGCGAAGGAGGAGCTCTCGGCGAAGCTCGACCGCGACCCGACCGTCAAGGAGCTCGCCGACTTCATCGACCTCCCCGAGGAAGAGATCATCGAGGGGCTCGTCGCGGCCAACGGCTATTCGGCGGGGTCCCTGGACTCCCCCTCGGCCGAGACCGATTCCGGGAGCGACCAGCGGTCGTTCGCCGAGATGATCGGCGAGGCCGACCCGGGGATGGCGACCGTCGAGAACCTCCACACACTGGCACCGCTGCTGGAACAGCTCGACGAGCGTGAGCGCAGCATCGTGCGGATGCGCTTCGGCCAGGAGATGACGCAGTCCCAGATCGGTGCCGAGCTCGGCGTCTCGCAGATGCACGTCTCACGGCTGCTCGCCCGCATCGTCAAGCAGTTGCGCGCCGGGATGTCCGTCGAGGCCTGACCCCCGCGGGTGGGAGTGCCGCGTCCCGGCAACGCCCGTTCCGCCGCCTCACAGCAGCACAATGGCGCCTGCCCGCACAAGGGCAGGCGCCATTCACATATGCTGCCTGGCGACGGCGGGCGGCCCGCTCGATCACGACGAGAGGGTGAGGCGTGGCTGAGACGCGTACTGGCTCCCACGCGCGGCATCCGGTCAGCGCGATGCTCCCGGCACAGACCGGAGCGAAGCCGGACGGCCGGGGCTCCGTGTGGGATGTCAACGCTGCCATCCTGCTGGTCGAGGACGACGCGGGTGACGCCCTCCTCGTCGAGGAGATGCTGGCCGACGGCGAGCTGGACTCCGCACTCACCTGGTGCAAGACCCTGACGGAGGCCCTGGCCTTTCTGCGCGGGCACGGGACGCCCGTGTGTGTCCTGCTGGACCTGCACCTTCCCGATGTGACCGGGCTGAGTGCCGTCACCCAGATCGTGGAGACCACTCCGGACGCCGCGATCGTGGTGCTGACCGGTCTTGCCGAGGCCGAGGCCGGACTCGACGCGGTGGCCACCGGTGCGCAGGACTACCTGGTCAAGGGCCGGCTCGACCCGCAGGCTCTGTCCCGCGCCGTCCGCTACGCCCTCCAGCGCAAGCAGGTCGAGCGGGCGGCGGCGGCTCTGCGCGCCAACCAGCAGATGGCTCAGGAGAACGCCCGCCTGGAGCGCGGGCTGCTGCCCGTACCGCTCCTGAACGACGACGGTTTCGAGGCAGTCGCCCGGTACGAGCCCGGCCGCGCCCACGGCCTGCTCAGCGGTGACTTCTACGATGTGGTCCAGACGTCCGACGGCACGGTGCACGCCGTGATCGGCGATGTGTCGGGGCACGGCGCGGCGGAGGCCGCGCTGGGCGTGTGCCTGCGGGTGGCCTGGCGCACGGCGGTGCTGTGCCGCACCGACCAGCTGGAACAGATCGCGCTGCTCGAGGAGATCCTCGTCGCGGAGCGGTCCGACCCGCATGTCTTCGCGACCGTCACCTCACTCGTCTTCCCGCCCGGCGGGGACCACGTCCGGATCGTACGGGCGGGACACCCGGGGCTCCTGCTGCGCGACGGCACGGACATCGAGTGGGTGGAGCCCGAGGGCGGCATCGCACTCGGGCTGCTGCCCGGCCACGGCCAGTGGATCTCCACCGACCTGCCGCTGGCGCCCGGCGCCGGTCTCGTACTCTTCAGCGACGGCCTGTTCGAGGGACGCACCGGACCGGACACCCGGCTGGGCGAGGACGGACTGCTCGCGATGGCCCGGAGCCGGGCCGCACTGCCCGCCCGCCCGTTCGTCGACGCGCTGGTCGACGGCGCCGCCGACGCGGCGGCCCCCCATGGCGGCCTCGCCGACGACGTGGCCGTGCTGCACCTCGCCTGGAACAGGACACCTCATGGCCAGTGACTCACCGACCGACGCCCCGCTGCTGCCGGGACGGCTGGCCCGGCTGTCGGTCCAGAACTGGGTCCATCTGATCCTGGCCTGCTTCGTCGTGGTCGTGTGCGGCTGCCTGGTAGTCGGCGGACTCGTGCTGGCCCGGATATCCGACCGGACCACCGAACTGGTGGACCGCATCCAGCCCGCCCGCTCCGCCTCGTTCCAGCTGCAGAACGCGCTGCTCGACCAGGAGACCGGGGTCCGCGGCTACGCCCTCAGCGGCGACCCCACCTTCCTCGAGCCCTATGCCTCGGGCCAGCGCGACGAACGGCTGCGGCTGGCCCGGGTCCGCTCGGCGATGGGCGACGCCGACCCGTACGCCCGTGATCTGGACCGGATCGCCGCGGCGTCCGAGCAGTGGCGCAGGGACCATGCCGAACCGCTGATCGCCGCCGTCCGCCGCGACGGCCGGGAGAACAGCTCGTCCGCCAGGACCGCCGGGAGCAAGACCGCCTTCGACACGCTGCGCCGGCTCTACACCGTGCAGCAGTCCCATCTCGACACCGCCCGCGACCACGCCCGCGACCAGCTCAACGACGCACGCGTCACCCGCGACCGGACGCTGATCGCGCTCGTGGCCTGCTTCGTGCTGTGCGTGATCGCGCTCAGCCTGCTGCTGCACCGGGTGGTGGGACGGCCGCTCCACTCGCTGGCCGAGGCCTCCAGACGCGTACAGTCCGGCTCCTTCCGCCGCCGGATCGAGGTGCGCGGCCCCTCCGACGTACGCGCGGTCGCCGGCGCCGTCGAGGACATGCGGTGCCGCCTGGTCGAGGAGCTCGACGCCGCCAACGAGAAGGAGGAGCTGCTGGCCCAGCAGACGGAGGAGCTCCGCCGCTCCAACTCCGAGCTGGAGCAGTTCGCGTACGTCGCCTCGCACGACCTCCAGGAGCCGCTGCGGAAGGTCGCGTCCTTCTGCCAGCTCCTGGAGAAGCGCTACGGGACGGAGCTGGACGCACGCGGCAAGCAGTACATCGACTTCGCGGTGGACGGCGCCAAGCGCATGCAGGTGCTCATCAACGACCTGCTGACCTTCTCCCGTGTGGGCCGGGTCCACGACAGCTGGCGCAGCGTCGACCTGGACCGCTCGCTGGACCGGGCGCTCGCCAATCTGACCCTGATCATCGAGGAGTCCGAGGCCACGGTCGTACGCGAGGACACACTGCCCGAGGTGAACGGCGACGGCACGACCCTCGCCATGATCTGGCAGAACCTGATCGGGAACGCGGTGAAATTCCGCCGCCCGGACGAGCCGTGTCTGATCACGGTCGGCTGTGTGCGGGAGGACGACGTCTGGCACTTCACCGTGACGGACAACGGGATCGGGATCGCGCCCGAGTTCGCCGAGAAGGTCTTCGTCATCTTCCAGCGTCTGCACGCCCGTGACGAGTACGACGGCACGGGGATCGGACTCGCCCTCTGCCGCAAGATCATCGAGTTCCACGGCGGCCGGATCTGGCTGGATCCCGAACCCCGCCAAGGGACCCGCATCCACTTCAGCCTGCCCGTCGCGGACGACGGCCCCACCGCCGACGAGACCGCCCCGCCCGCCGAGATCCACGGAGATGCCGCGTGACCCATCCCGCACAGCCCATCGAGGTCCTGCTCGTCGAGGACGACCCCGGTGACGAGCTGATGACACGTGAGGCGTTCGAGGACAACAAGATCCGCAACACCCTCCACGTGGTCCGCGACGGCCAGGAGGCGCTGGACTTCCTCTACCGCAGGGGAGAGCACGGCGAGGCCCCGCGCCCCGACCTGATCCTGCTCGACCTGAACCTGCCCAAGTACGACGGGCGCCAGGTGCTGGAGCAGATCAAGCAGGACCCGGAACTCTCCCTCATTCCAGTGGTCGTGCTGACGACGTCCTCCGCCGAGGAGGACATCCTGCGCAGCTACAAACTGCACGCCAACGCCTACGTCACCAAGCCGGTCGACCTCGATCAGTTCATCGCGGCGGTCCGCCAGATCGACGAGTTCTTCGTGACCGTGGTCCGGCTCCCCGGACGTGCGTAAGATCTGCTGGCATAGGCCGGGAGTGGGATCTCCCGGCGCGGGTACACGAGCAACGAGAAGCGAGGCCCTCACGGCCTCCCCCCGCTGCGCCCTGGCTGGAGCACATGAACGAACAGGCCATCTCCCGGCCGGACGACTCCCCGAGGAGCCGTCCGCCCACGGAGGCACTGCACGCCGCCGAGGTGTTCGACGGCGAGCCGGGGTGCATTTCGCTGGCGCGAGGCCTGGCCGACCGATTTCTCGCGCGGCTCGTCTCCGAGTGGATGGCCGTGCTCGGGCCGCACACCCGCAACGATCTGATGCTGGCCGTGAGCGAGCTGGTCACCAACGCCGACCGCTACAGCCACGGCCCCTATCTGCTGGAGCTGGAGGGCACCGCGGAGCGGATCAGCGTGACGGTGTACGACAGCAGCAGCGCGCTCCCGGTCTTCTACTCCCCGGACCCGAGCCGGCTGGGCGGCCACGGCATGGAGATCGTGGTGGCCCTGTGCGACCGGCTGACGGCCGAGCGGGTGCCCGTCGGCAAGCGCATCCGCGCCGAGTTCACGCTCAGCAGCTGATCAGGGCCGCCCCCGCGGTCTCCGGCCCCCGCCGTCTCCCGCCCAGAGGCGGTCAGCCGTCCGCGTCGTGCCTGCCGAACCAGTCGATGCAGACGACCAGCGCGTCGTCGAGCGGTTCCGACTCGCGGTAGTCCGCGAGTTCACGCAGTACGGCGCCCGGCACCGAGGCGGCGGGCAGCAGCCGGGTCGCGAGGACCGCCCGGGCGAGGCCTCGCTCCACATAGGCCTCCCCGAGGGGCGAGACGGTGTCGTACACCCCGTCGCTGACGAGCAGCAGCCGGTCGCCGGGGCTCAGCTGGACGTGCTGGACGTCGTACCGCGACTCCTCGAACATGCCGAGCGGCAACTGCGCGTCCAGCTCGACGCGGGCGACCTTCCTGCCGCGCAGCCGCCACAGCTGCGGGGAGCCGGCGTCCACCGCGCCGACCGTTCCGGTGGCGAGGTCGAAGCGGAGCAGCAGGGTCGACACGTGGGCGCTGCCGCGGTGCTGGTCGTAGAGCGCCTGGTCCGCGAGTGCCGCCTGGTCCGCGATGCCGATGCCGGCCCTTCGGGCGTTGCGGAGCGCGTTCACGGCGAGGTTGGTGAGCAGGGAGGCCTGGATGCCCTCGCCCATGCCGTTGGTCACGGAGACGGTCAGCTGGTCGCCGTCCGCCGCCCAGTCGAAGTTGTCGCCGTGGATGGCGTACGCCGGCTCCAGCTGGGCACCGATGGCGTACTCGGGCGCGGTGAACGCCCGTGCGGGCAGCAGCTGCCACTGCATCTCGGCGGCCAGGGTGAGCCGCGTGACGCGGCGGGCAGCCTGGTACAGGTCGGTGTCCCGTTCGGCGACGACGATCTCGTGGCCCAGCAGGTCGGCCACCTGGGCCAGCTCGTCCATGGTCCGCGGGGTCGAGGCTCCCGCCGGGAGGCGGACGGTGAGGATGCCGAGGCGCTCGCCGCGTACCGTCACGGGGAAGTGGTGGTCGACGGCGCCGCCGTGGCCGGCCGGCTCCTCGTGCGGGCGCTGGCTGCCGAACGCCCGGCCCTGCGCGCTGTTGTGCATCGACAGGGTGCGTTCGCGCCCCGGTGCGGAGCCGACCGGCTTGAGTACCGTCATGCCGTAGTCCGCCAGCAGCAGCTCCACGGACCGGGCGTCGTACGCCGCGGCGAGTGCCGCGCGCACCGTCTCGACCAGGGCATGCGGTGCGGCCGCGCGTACGGCTCTCTCGATTTCGGTGCGGACGTTCACGGTCTTGCGCTCATTCCTCGTCGGGTCGCGGAGCCTGGGCCGGGCTGACAGAAGCACGTTCCGGATGACAGAGTGGACGGATGCGACACCGTACCGATCCTCCTCAGGGCCTTGAGCGGGTCTCCGAGGACGTGTGTGCCGCATCGGAACTGCTGGAGGTGCTCTGGGGCCGGGGCCAGGAGGCCGCGCCTCCGGGCACGGTCTCGCCCTCGCAGCTGCGGGCCCTGCTCGTCATCGAGAAGCAGGAGGGCAGCAACCTCCGCTCGCTCGGTGAGGCGCTCGGCTCGCGGGCTCCGTCGGTGAGCCGGCTCTGCGACCGGATGGAGGCCATGGGCCTGGTCCAGCGTGACCCGAGCCCGGTCAGCCGCCGCGAGGTCGAGCTGCGGCTGACCGGGCGGGGCCGCGCCCTGCTGGAGGAGTACCGGGCGATCCGTACGCGTGAGCTCTCCGCCGTACTGGAGCGGATGCAGCCCGCCGACGTGGCGGCGCTCGCCGGCGGGCTGGCCGCCTTCCGTTCGGCGGCGGCGCAACGGCTCACCGCCGGCCGGCTCCGGGACGATATCGCGGACAGCGCCTAGCTTCATCGAGCCCCTGCTTCCGCGTTTCTGAGGTACTCCCCGAGGGGAAGCGTTCATTGATCGTTCGGGTACAGATTGTTGCCCCATGAAGAATGTTGTCAAATGGCAACTATTACTTCTATCGTTGGACCTTCACCCGCCGCGAGCAGGGACGGACATGCACCGGACCGTCCGCGTCAACCGGCGTTCTCCCCCGCCGTCCAGTGCGTCATGAGGTGACCGTGCTTCCATCCCCCAGTGCCGGCAGAGCCATGAGAATCGTCCCACGCCAGGACCGGGGAGCGCTGGTCCTCGGCGTGACCGGTGACCTCGACATCGACAACGTCGCCCCGCTGGGCGCAGCGCTGGAGAGCGCGGCAGCGGCCGGGGACGGTCCCGTCGTCGTCGACCTCTCGGACGTGAGTTTCGCGGACTCGACGACGGTGAACGTGCTGCTCCAGGGGCAGACCCTGCTGGGCCCCCGGCTGCGGCTCGCGGAGCCGTCCCCCTTCATGGAGCGGCTCATCGGGGTGCTGGGCCTGGACAGCGCGCTGCCGGTCTTCCCGACCGTCGCCGAGGCGATCGGCCCTCCGCTCCCCCTCTGAACCGCGAAACCCGGGCGCCCGTCCCCCTGTCGTGCAGGGGGAAGGGCGCCCGGGTCGCGTGGGCCGGCCGGGTCAGCCGAGCGCGGGCGGGGCATCCTCGGGGGAGGTGCCCCAGGCCGACGGTTCGGCGCCCACCGTGAAGGAGAGCGAGCGGGCCGAGCGGATGTCGTCCGTGGTCAGGTAGGTGCGCGTCTGCTTCGCGCCGTCGAGCCGGGCCGACTGGATGTAGCGGTCGGTGTCCGAGGCGCCGGGTGCGCTGACGGTGAGCGCGCCGCGGGGGTAGTACTTCCGGTCGAGCTTGATGTCGACGCGCTCGAACGCGGGCGTGGACAGGCCCCAGGTGTCGGTGCCGGGCTGGACCGGGAAGACCCCGATCGAGGACAGCACCATCCAGGCGGACATGGTGCCCAGGTCGTCATTGCCCGTCATGCCGGTCGGGCCGTTGGTGAAGAGCGTCAGGGCCGCGTGGACCACGTCGGTCGTCTTCCACGGCTGACCGGTGGAGAGATAGGTGTACGGGGCGATGAGGTCGGGCTCGTTCTGCGGGTTGTACTTGTCGGCGTTGTAGTACGCGTACGGGCCGTTGACCCAGACCTCACGGGCGGTCTTCGCGGGGTCGGCCAGCAGCTTGTCGTAGGCGAAGAAGGAGTCGAGGCGCTGGTTGGCGGCGTCCTTGCCGCCGATCAGGCCGACCATGCCGGGGATGTCCTGCGGCACCATCCACTGGTACTGCCAGGACGTCCCCTCGTGGAAGCCCTCGCTCTCGGCCGGATCGACGGGACCGGTGAAGGCTCCGGCGGCGTCGCGGGCGCGGAAGAAGCCGGTCGACGGGTCGAAGATCTTCCGGTAGTTCTGCGCGCGGGCCTCGTAGCGGGCGGCGTCGGCCTTGTGGCCGAGGTCCTGGGCCATCTCGGCGAGCATGCCGTCGGACAGCGCGTACTCCAGGGTCGCCGAGGCGCCGTGGTCGTAGTCCGAGTCGCCGGGCTTGGCGTGCGGACGGTCCTTGACGTACGGGGCGAAGCCGTCCTTGAGGTACTCGGCGTTGGCCTCCCGGCCGACCGGCGCGGAGTCCGTGGGCGGCACACCGTCCGCGTTCTTCTTCAGGGCGCGGTACGCCTGCTCCTCGTAGCCCTTCAGCAGGCCCTGCTGGTAGGCGTTGGTGAGGAAGGGGGTGACCGGGTCGCCGGTCATGATGTTCGTCTCGACCGTGCCGTAGCCCCACTTGGGCAGCCAGCCGCTCTCGGCGTCGATCCGCAGGACGGAGATGGCCATGTCGCGGGACTCGCGCGGGGCGAGCAGCGAAAGGAGCTGGGCCTGGGTGCGGTAGGTGTCCCAGAGCGACCAGTTCTGGTAGTACGTGAAGCCCTTGGCCCTGTGCTTCTTCTGGTCCCAGCCCGTGTAGCGGCCGTCGACGTCGCTGCCGATGTTGGGCGCCAGGAAGGACCGGTAGAGGGAGGAGTAGAAGGTGCGGCGCAGCTCGTCGCCGCCGCCCTGGGCCTTCACGCCTTCGAGGCGGTCCTCCCAGTCGCGCTGGGCGGCGCGCTCGACGTGGTCGAAGCTGCGGCCGCCCTCGGCGCGGAGGTTGAGCGCGGCCCCCTTGGCGTCGACGTAGCTCAGCGCGGTGGTGGCCTCGACGGTCCGGTCCTTGCTGGTGTCGAAGCGCAGCCAGGCGCCGTTGCGGGCGTCGGTGGCGGAGGACTTCTTCGAGCCCTCGGTGACGGTGTCGCCGCTCCAGGTGCCGGAGGTGGTGAACGGCCGGTCGAAGTGGGTGACGGTGTAGACCGTGTACGGCTTGGTGTCCTGGCAGAAGCCGCTGCCGGTGATCGCGGTGCGCACGGTCCGGCTGTCCAGGATCTCGACCTCGGAGGACAGCGTCTTGTGCAGCGACTGCCCGGCGTTGAGCAGGACGTTGGCCTTGTCGGTGGCCGGGAAGGTGTAGCGCTGGACCCCGGTCCGCTTGGATGCGGTCAGCTCGGCGTCGATGCCGGTCTTGAGGCCGACCCTGTAGTAGCCGGGGCTCGCCTTCTCGTCGTCGTGGCTGAACTCGGCCGCGTACTTGCCGTAGTCGGTCTCGGTGACGTCGCCGGTGGTGGGCAGGGTCGGCAGGTCCCCGCCGAGTCCGCAGCCGACGCCGGAGAGGTGGACGGCGGAGAAGCCCCGGATGTGGTTCTCGCCGTAGTCGTAACCGGTGTTGTGGCCGGTGTCCGGGGAGAGCTGCACCATGCCGAAGGGCACGGAGGCGCCGGGGTAGGTGTTGCCCTCGTTCTGGGTGCCGATGAACGGGTTGACCAGATCGGTCAGCCGGCCGTCGCGCGGCGCGGCCTCAGCCGTGGCCCCCGTGGTGAGGACACCGCCCAGGAGCGCGGCGGCCGCGAGTGCGGCCGCCGGGCCGCGCAGTCGCGGCCGTGGGGTCCGGTGCATGGGAATACTCCTTCGGACAACGTTGTCAGAGCGCGATCATTCTTGGTTCCCCGTCAGCCCCCGTCAAGGGGGCGGACGGGCCCGCTCCGGTCCGCCCCGCGAGGGACGGACCGGAGCGGGCCTCAGGGTCTTTCGTTTGGATCAGGCCGGATCAGGGAGCGGTGTCCGGTGCGTGCGGCTGCAAGGCGAAGGAGGGAGTGAATGCGGAGCATTGGCGACCGACGACAACGCCGCAGATGTGCGTGCCGGACACCGCGAGCCCGGCATGATCCAAACGAGAGGCCCTAGCGGTCAACCGGCGGGGCATCCCGCCACGTCGGGCTGCGAGGCGTCGCGGATCAACGCCTGCTGGGCGTCGTGGACCCGCTTCACGTCCGGCTTGACGACCCTGCGGTCGTAGGTGAGCAGGCCGTTCAACTCGCCTTCCACGTCGGAGATCTGCGTGTACACCGCGCCGTTGCTGCCCTTGCAGGCCAGCGCGTGGACCTCGTCGAGCTTGGCGAGGTAGTCGTCGGTGTAGGTGGCCGGGTCGACCGCGATGTACGACTGCTGCACGGCCCAGGCGTGGCCGGGTACCGCGAGACCGAGTCCGCCGTACTCACCGCTGATCAGGGCGCGTTGACCGTCCGGCTTCGGCAGGGCCGGGCTCGGGTAGCCGTGTTCGTCGATGATGTCCCCGGTGCCGCCGTCGACGCCCAGGTTGATGCCGGACATGCTGTTGACCAGGCGCGTCGGGTCCCAGGACTTGGCCTGGTCGGCGATGCGGGCCTCGTCGTACTGGCCCCAGCCCTCGTTGAAGGTGACCCACATGACGACGGACGGGTGGCTGGAGTGTTCGTCGATCATCTCCTTCATCTCGCGCTCGTACTCGGTGCGGGCGGCGGCCGACGGGTTGACGGTGTTCATCGCCGGCATGTCCTGCCAGACCATCAGACCCAGCTTGTCCGCCCAGTAGAACCAGCGGTCGGGCTCGACCTTGATGTGCTTGCGCACCGAGTTGAAGCCCATCGCCTTGTGCATCTTGAGGTCGTACGCGAGTGCCTCGTCGGTGGGCGCGGTGTGCAGCCCGTCCGGCCAGAACCCCTGGTCGAGGGTGGCCATCAGGAAGACCGGCTTGCCGTTGAGGACGGTGCGCGGGGTGCCGTTCACCTTCTCTACGGAGATGGACCGCATCCCGAAGTAGCTGCCGACCCGGTCCGAGCCGACGGTGACCTTGAGCTGGTAGAGGTGCGGGTCGTCGGCGGACCACAGGTGAGCGTGCGGGACGCGCACCTTGAGCGCCGATCCGGTGCGGCCGGTGGCGGTGCCCACCTTGCGCTTGCCGTCGTACACGGTCGCGGTGACCGGGACGCCGTCCCGTACGCCGCGCGCCTCGACGGTGACGTTCCCGCCCGGGACGTCCGGGGTGACCTTCAGCGAGTCCGCGTGGTCGGCGGCGACCGGCTCCATCCAGACGGTCTGCCAGATGCCGGACGACGGGGTGTACCAGATGCCGCTCGGGTCCAGGCGCTGCTTGCCCATCGGCGGGTTCTCGCCGTCCTTGGCATCGGTCGGGTCGTAGACGCCGACGATCAGCTCCTGGGTGCTGCCGGGCTTCAGCGCGTCGGTGACGTCCGCGCTGAACTTGTCGTAGCCGCCCTTGTGTTCGGTGACCTTGTGCCCGTTGACGTACACCTCGGCCTGCCAGTCCACAGCGCCGAAGTTCAGCTGGAGGCGCTTGCCGGAGCCGACCTTCCAGTTCTTCGGGACGGTGAAGGTCCGGCGGTACCACATCCGGTCCTCATGCCGTTCGATCCCCGAGAGCTGGGACTCGACCGGGTACGGGACGAGGATCTTCTCGCCGAGCTTCCTGCCGACCGGGGCCTGCTCCCCCGCCTTCGCCGCGGCGAACTCCCAGGAGCCGTTGAGGTTCTGCCAGTTGTCGCGGGTGAGCTGGGGGCGCGGGTACTCGGGGAGGGCGTTCTTCGGCCCCACCTCGTCGGCCCACTTCGTACTCAGCTCGTGCGTGGAGTGGTTCGGCCCGCTGGACCAGAAGGCGCCGACCTGCCTACCGTCCTCGCCGGCCAGCGCGCCGTCGCCGTCGTAGCGGATGTCGGCCAGGCCGGTGGCGTTGCCGGCCTTGTTGCCGACGACCGGCTCCTTGAGGGCGACGGTCAGGCTGCGCGGGTCCTTCGGGTCGGCCCTGACGGCGCCGAGCGGCCACTCGGCGCCGCCGATCACCGCGTCCAGGTGGTTGACCAGGCCGGCCGGGAGCTTCCCGAGCTTCTGCGCGAAGTCCAGCTTGAGGGTGCGGCCGTCGGCGAGCACGGTCGCGGCGATCGCTCCGTCGTACGCGAAGTCGTCGGGCAGCCGGAAGGCGGACTGCGGCACCGGCACCTTGGTGCCGCCGGGCTCGGTCCACTTCAGGTGGAGGTTGGAGCCGCCCTCGTGCTCGAAGTACTCGACCTTGAAGTCGTAGGCGGTCCCCGCGGTCAACTCGACCGGCTCGGAGGTCTGTTCCTTCTCCCAGTCGTCGACCCAGTGGTCGATGACCGGCTTGCCGTCGATCCAGAGACGGAAGCCGTTGTCCCCGATCATGGAGAAGGTGGTGGCGCCGGACTTCTCCGGCACGATCTTCCCGGTCCACCGGATGCTGGCGTCGTCGGACTGCCCGGTGGCCGAGGACAGCCGCGATTCCAGGGTCGGGAAGTCGATGCCCGGGTCGAACCCGGTGGCCTTCAGCTCACCGAAGTCGAAGGCACCCGGGGCGGACTGGGTGTAGTACTCCCCCTTGAGCCCATGCACGTCGGCCGGGCTCCCGGGGTCCTGGTCCGCCGCCGAGGCGGCGGGTACGGCGGACAGTCCCGCGGCGCCGACGACGGCGGCGAGCAGCAGGACAAGCTTCTTTCTGATGCGCACGGATCCTCCTTGTGAGGAAGGGTGGCGGCTCGTTGCAACAGGATGTACAACGTTGGAAGGAATGGCAGTTGGCATGACAGCACGACGGATACGGCCCTGTCCAGGTGCATGACAATCCGTAGTCCGGAGGGAGCGGGACAGCCGGAACCGGCAGCAGACCGGCGCGGCACGGGGCAGGACGCACCCCCGCCGCGCCGCACTTCGGCACGCCCGTGACCAGGGGCTCGGCGGGCCGGGCACTCTCAGCGCCGGGCCGAGGCATGTCCCGGGACGACGCCGAGCGGCCACGCCCGCCGAAGCCGCCGCGCGCTTCTCCTTCGCGCTGCCGGCCTCCCGGGCGCGCCGTCGAAGACGCGGACACCGCGTCCGGCGACGAGGTGGTCCGCAGCGCGAAGAACGCGCTCACCGAGGCCGCTTCCGGTAGGCCGCTTCCGGCTCGTCCATCGTGCTGCCGGCCCCCGCTCCCGGCCACCTGTCGTGACGCCGCGGACACCAGGAGTGCCACCGCTCGCGGTCCACCGCACCCGTACGGGATGATCGTTCTGACGTCGGCCGCCGGGGGGACTACCGTCGGGAGGAGGACACCGTAACCACTGCCGTACTACCAAAGCAGTACGCCGGATCGCCGTCTCAAGGACGACGACGCGGCGGCTTTGAAGGGCCATCGTGGTGTACATGAGTTCCCTCGCGCTGTCCGTGCTGCTGTCACTGGTCTCCGCGGTCGCATATGCGGCCGGCGCGATCGTCCAGGAGCGCGTCGCCACGGCCTCCGACGGCCGCTCGCTCGCTCCGCTGCGTGACCGTGTCTGGTGGGCCGCGGTGGCGCTGAACGGCGTGGGAGCGCTTCTGCACGTGGTGGCGCTGGCCTACGGTCCGCTCAGCCTCGTGCAGCCGCTGGGCGCCCTCACCATCGTCTTCGCGCTGCCGATGGCCGCTCTCTTCGTCGGCCGCAGGGCCGGGGCCACGGCCTGGCGCGGCGCGGTCATGGCGACCGTCGGGCTGGCCGGCCTGCTCGCCCTCACCGGAAGCTCCGACGCGCACACCCTGGGCGGCCCGCAGCAGCTGATGCTCGGCACGGTGACGTTCGGCGCGGTGGCGGCGCTCGTCCTGGTCTCGAAGGCGATGCGCCGGCCGGTGATGCGGAGTGTGGTGCTGGCCGGGGCCGCCGGTGTGGCCTTCGGTATCGCCTCGGTGTTCACGAAGACCGTAGCCATGGAGTGGACCTCGGGCTCGGTGGGGACCGGGCTGCCGGCCCTGCTGGTGATCGCCGCCCTCGCCGCGACCGGCCTGCTGCTGTCCCAGGCCGCGTACCGGGGAGCGGGCCTGACCGCCCCGCTCGCCACGGTCACCGTGGTGAACCCGGTGGTCGCCGCGGCCGTCGGCATCACGCTGTTCGGTGAGACGTTCCGCTACGGCACCCCGGGCACCGTGCTCGCCCTGGGCTGCGGGGTCGTCGCGGCCGGCGGGCTGATCCTGCTCACCACGGAACGCATGGGCGCCGAGCGCCGGCGGGGCCAGGAGGCGGCGGCCGGCGGGGCACGGGAGGACGGCGACAGCGCGGACGAGGTGCCGGGCGCCTCCGCCCCGCCCGCCGTGTCCCCCGCGCCCGAAGCCGGTTCCACTCCCGTCCCCGGCGCCGGGGCCGGGGATTTCGGCGGGCCCGCCGGCTCGCCGGCCCCGGCGGGCGCTTCACGGCGACAGGCCGGGGCGCCGCAGGCCGCGGTGACGTTCCCCGATCCCCCGGACCCCGCGGCCCCGGAAACGTTTCACGGCCGGCTGTCGCGGCCTGTACGGATCCCGCCGGAGCGCCGGTCGGTGCAGGTCGAGTTCACCCCGGGCCCACGGCCGCCGCACACCGGCGCCGCCGGGCGCGGCGGATCATCGCCCGCCGGGTCCACCGCCTCGCCGCCCGCTGCCGGCGCCACAGCCGTGACGGCCGATGACGACGGACAGGGCAGGAGTGTTCAGACCTTGACGCCGCCCGCCCTGAGGTAGGCCAGCGGATCGATGTCGGAGCCGTACTCGGGGCCGGTGCGGACCTCGAAGTGCAGGTGCGGACCCGTCACGTTGCCGGTGGCGCCGGAGCGGGCGATGCGCTGGCCCTCACCGACACGCTGACCGGCGCGCACATGGAGCGCCGACAGGTGCGCGTACTGGCTGTACTTGCCGTCGCTGTGCCGGATGACGACCTGGTACCCGTACGCCCCTCCCCAGCCCGCCGTGACGACCGTGCCCGCGGACATCGCCTTGACCGAGGTGCCGGTGGGCACGGGGAAGTCGACGCCGGTGTGGTACCCGCTCGACCAGGAACCGGCCTGCCGGTACTGGGTGCCGGTACGGGCTTCGACCGGGGCGGTGATCCCGGCGTGCTTCGCGGTGTGCCCGGCGGTCTTGTGAGTCTCCGCCTTCTTCGGCGCGGGCCTGGCCTGCTGCTTGGTCTGGGCCGCCGGCCTGGGGTGCGACGGCTTGGCCGTCTGCTCGGGGTGTGCCCGCTTCGCCGGCTGCTTCGGATGCGCCTGCTTCGGCGCGGGCTGCGCCGTACGCTTCGGCGCGGCGGGGCGGGCCGCCGGTTTCGCCTCCGCCTTCGGGGCGCTCTTCGTGCTCGCCCTCGGGGTCCCGGCCAGGTCGAGGCTGAGGCGCTGTCCGGGGAAGATCAGGTCCGGGTCGTCGCCGACGACCTTACGGTTCGCCGAGTACAGCCGCTGCCAGGCGCCGAGGTCGCGGTCGGCCGCGATCCCGGAGAGCGAGTCGCCGCTCGCCACGGTGTACGAGTCGCGCTTGCCCGGCACGGACGTCGGCGTGGCCGCCGGGGCCTGCTTCGGCCGGGCCTTGGCCGGCGTCGAGGTCCTGGCCTCCGTGGCCGCCCGCTTCGGCGCCGCGACCTTGGCCGTGTGCTCGCTCTGCGGGCTGATGTCGGGAGAGTCCCCGCCCCGCGCCAGTCCCGCCCGCGCGGAGCAGACCGGCCAGGCGCCCGGACCCTGCCCCTTCAGGACCTTCTCCGCGATGGCGATCTGCTGGTCCCTGCCGGCGAGGTCGGCGCGTGGCGCGTACTCCGCGCCGCCGTACGCGTCCCAGGTCGACCGGGTGAACTGCAGCCCGCCGAAATAGCCGTTACCGGTGTTGATGTGCCAGTTGCCGGTGGACTCGCACGCGGCCACCTTCTCCCACACATCGCCTGACGCGGCACCCGCCGATGCGGCCGTGATCAGCGGGAGTGCTAGTCCCGCACCGCCCGCCGTGACCAGCACCGAGGCACGGTTGATGCGGCTCGGCTGGTATCTGCGGTGCCGTCCGTTCGCGGCCATGACTTGGCTCCCCCACTGACAGTAGGACACGTCGCAAGCGGTCAACTTATGTGCTGACAGCGGGTGATGACAAGAGCGCGACCGGTTACGCGCTTCAACACCCGCGCAACCGTTCCCCATTGACACGGTCGACGTCAGCCAGCGACGCTGACCCAGGCACGATGGGAGAGCGCTCTCCGGCTACCGGGAGCGCTGGGGTGAAGGGACATGGCCGTCATGACGGACGAAGAGATCGACCGGCTGCTGGAGAAGCTCGACGCCACGCAGAAGGTGCGCCTGCTGACCGGCGGGAGTACCTGGCGCACCCGCCCCGAACCTGCTGTCGGACTGCGCGCCCTCACCCTCTCCGACGGACCCGCCGGGGTGCGCGGCGAGACGTGGGACGAGCGCGAGACCTCGCTCGTGCTCCCCTCGCCGACCGCGATGGCGGCCTCCTGGGACGAGCGCCTGCTCACGGATCTCGGCGCGCTGCTCGCCACCGAGGCCCGCCGCAAGGGTGTGGACGTGGTCCTCGCCCCGACCCTGAACCTGCACCGCTCCCCGCTCGGCGGGCGGCACTTCGAGTGCTTCTCCGAGGACCCGCTGCTGACCGGGCGGACCGGGGCCGCGCTCATCAGGGGAATCCAGTCCGGCGGGGTCTCCGCGACCGCCAAGCACTTCGTCGCCAACGACGCCGAGACGGACCGGCTGACCGTCGATGTGCGCGTGGACGAGCAGACCCTGCACGAGGTCTACCTCGCTCCCTTCGAGGCCGCGGTGGAGGCCGGGGTCTGGACCGTGATGTCCGCGTACAACAAGGTCGGCGGCGTGACCATGTCCGCCTCGCCGCTGCTGGAGAACCCGCTCAAGAGCGACTGGGGGTTCGACGGGACGGTCGTCTCGGACTGGGGAGGCGTGCGCACCCTCCTGGACACCGCTCGCTCCGCGCAGGACCTGGTGATGCCCGGCCCCGACGGCCCCTGGGCGACCGGACTGCTCGCCGCCCTGGAGCAGGGCCTGGTCCCCGCCGACGTGGTCGACGACAAGGTGCGGCGGCTGCTTCGGCTGGCGCGGCGGGTGGGTGCGCTCGGCTCGCCCCGGCCCGCCCGGCGGCCCGCGGTGGCGCCCGCCGCCCGGCGCGCGCTGCTGCGCCGCGCCGTCGCCGCCGGTTCGGTACTGCTCCGCAACGACGGGCGGCTCCTCCCGCTCGACCCGGCCGGGCTGCGCTCGGTCGCGGTGATCGGCACGCACGCCACGCAGGTACGGATCCAGGGCGGCGGCAGCGCGGAGGTCTTCCCCGACTCGGTGGTGACTCCGCTCGCCGGGATCCAGGAGGCCCTGGGCGGGGACGCGAGGGTGACCTGCCGGCCGGGACTGCCGCCGTCGCCACTGCCCCGCCCCCTCACCCGGGACTGGTCGCGCGACCCCCGGTCCGGGGAACCCGGCGTACTCGTACGGCTGCTGGACGCGGACGGGGCCGAACTCCACGCCGAGCACCGGCTGTCCGGCCGGATCGTGGAGCCATCCGTCACGGTCGAGGGCGCCTCGGCCGTGGAGATCCGGGCCCTGGTCAGGCCGCCCGTGGGCGGGGTGTGGACCTGGGCGGTGGGCGGCTGGGGCGCCATCACCCTGTCCGTCGGCGGCCGGGAGGTGCTGGCCGGGACCTTCCCGCTGGACAGCGACGATCCGACCCGCGTCCATGTCGCGCCGCCCGAGCACCGCGCGCGGGCCGAACTCGCGGCGGGCCAGGAGGTGGAGGTGGTGGCGCGGCGCTCGCTCGCGCCGCACTCCGGAGTCGCGACGATCCTCTCCGCCGCCCCGCCCGCCGGGGACGCGTCCGCCGCGCTGGCCGAGGCCGTGGCCGCCGCGCGGGCGGCGGAGGTCGCCGTGGTGGTTGTGGGCACCACCGAGCAGAGCGAGTCGGAGGGGCACGACCGCGAGAGCCTCACCCTGCCGGAGGGGCAGGACGCGCTCGTCCGGGCCGTGGTGCGGGCCAACCCCCGCACGGTGGTCGTGGTCAACTCGGGCGGCCCGGTCGCCCTTCCCTGGCACACCCGGGTGCCCGCGCTGCTGCTCACCTGGTTCCCCGGACAGGAGGCCGGGAGCGGGCTGGCGGACGTGCTGTTCGGCCTGGCGGAGCCGGGCGGCCGGCTGCCGACCACCTGGGGCGCCGCCCAGGACGACGTACCGGTGCTCGACACCCGGCCCGCCCCCGACGGGCAACTGCGCTACGAGGAGGGCCTGCACCTCGGCCACCGCGCCTGGCTGCGCGCCGGCACCGCGCCCGCCTACTGGTTCGGCCACGGACTGGGCTACACCGACTGGGAGTACGAGGAGCTTGCGGCCCCGGCCGGGGTCCGGGCCGGGGAACCCTTCGACGTGCGGGTACGGGTGCGCAACTCGGGCCGGCGGACCGGCCGCGAGACGGTGCAGGTCTATCTCGCCAGGAGCGGGTCCGCGGTCGAGCGGCCGGTGCGCCGGCTGATCGGATACGCGGCCGTCCGGGCGCGGCCCGGCGAGAGCGTGGTGGCGGTGGTGCGGGTGCCCGGGCGGGCCCTGGCGCACTGGTCGGCCGAGCGGCACGGGTGGGAGACGGAGGCCGGTGAGTTCACGCTGCTGGCCGGCCGCTCGGCGGGCGAACTGCCGCTCACGGCGACGCTGACGGCGGCCGGGGCCACGCTCTCGCCCGGCTCCGGCTTTCCCGAGGCAACCCACCGCGATGGAGAGCGCTCTCCGTCGGTGCTATAAATGCGCTCA
The DNA here is from genome assembly GCF_043200175.1 of Streptomyces sp. NPDC048462. NCBI lineage: Bacteria > Bacillati > Actinomycetota > Actinomycetes > Kitasatosporales > Streptomycetaceae > Streptomyces > Streptomyces sp. NPDC048462. The sequence goes on along the minus strand of NZ_JBICXG010000003.1, from coordinate 61,137 downwards.
TGACGGATGATCTGCGCTCGGCCGGCACACCCACCCTGGAGGACGTGGCGAGGGCGGCCGGGGTCTCCCGCGCCACCGTCTCCCGGGTGATCAACGGAGTACGCAATGTCGATCCGGTGATCCAGGAGGCCGTACGCCGGGCGGTCGCCAGCACCGGATACGCGCCCAACCGCGCGGCACGCTCGCTGGTGACCCGGCGTACCGACGCCATCGCGCTGGTGGTCTCGGGCGCCGGCGTGGAGAGCGAACCGGCCGACGGGGCGCGCCCGTCCGGAGCCGGGGGCGCGGAGTCCGGCGAGCCCGACAGCGGCTCCGCCTTCACCGCGCAGGTCTTCGCGGACCCGTTCTTCGGCCGGGTGGTGACCGGAGTGGTGAACTATCTGCGGCCGCGCGGCATGCACCCGGTGCTGATGTTCGCCGAGACGTCACGGGCCAGGGAGGACGTGGTCTCCTTCCTCCGCCAGGGCAGCGCCGACGGCGCCCTGGTCGTGTCGACGCACGCGGAGGACCCGCTGCCGGCGCTGCTGACGGACGCGGGGCTGCCCGCGGTGCTGTACGCCCGGCCGGCCCGCCCGATCCGGATCAGCTACGTCGACCTGGCCCACCAGGACGGCGCGCGGCTGGCGGCCGAGCATCTGCTGTCGCGGGGGTGCCGCCGCATCGCGACCATCACCGGGCCGCTGGACGTGCCCGCCGGGCAGGAGCGGCTGGCGGGCTTCCGCGACACGATGGCTGGGCTCGGACACCCGTACATCCCGATCGCCGAGGGCCAGTTCACCCAGGAGAGCGGCGAGGCGGCGATGGAGCGGCTGCTGGTCGAGCATCCGGATGTGGACGCGGTGTTCGCGGCCAACGACCTGATGGCGGTGGGCGCCTGCCACGTCCTGCGGGAACACGGGAAACGGGTACCGGAGGACGTCGCGGTGATCGGGTTCGACGACAGCAGCGCGGCGTCGGCCTGCCGTCCCCCGCTGACCACGATCCGCCAGCCGGTCGAGGCGATGGCCGCCGAGATGGCCCGGCTGCTGATCGAACGGCTGGCGAAGCCGGACGGCGCGACGACCTCCGTGATCTTCGAACCGGCACTGGTGGTGCGGGGCTCGGCGTAATCCCGCGCGAGGATCTCCGTGACCTCGAATCCGCGCGGGGACCCTGTGACGTTCGCGCACCGTACTGCGGGGTTGCGCGGCCGTGTCCGCCGCGGAAAGGATCGGGCGGTCGCCGCGCGGGGCCCTGCGGTCGCCGCACCACCTGATCGGGGTTCGCTGTGAGTCTGACCGACCGGATACTCCCTCTCGCGGGCGTCGCCCTCGGGGCGCTCATGTCGTACGTGGTGAGCAGCCTCAACGAGCGGACGAGGTGGCGCAGGCAGCAGGCCGTGCGGTGGGACGAACGCCGGCTGACGGCCTACGCGGAGTACGCCCACGCCGTCAAGGAGCTGGCGGCCGGGTACCGGACGCTGGCCGTCGCCCGCGGCCTGACGCCGGGGCCGGTGGCGGAGCCGGCTCCCGGGGCACTGACCGAACTCGGCGCGCTGGAGTCGCGCAGGTCGGCGCTGTCCGAGACACTCGCGCTGCTCGGTGACACCGAGGCGAACACCGCCTCCAAGACGCTGGACCACTGCGTATGGCGGCTGGAGTGCCTGGCCCGCGGTATCCCCACCGAGGCCGAACAGGACTGGGACCACGCGTATCTGGAGTTCCGCCAGGCACGGGACCGCTACGTCGCGCACGCACGGGCCGATCTCGGCGTCCCCGGGGCCGTGGCCCGGGAGGTGGCCTGGCCGGCCGCGTGGCGTCCCACGAGCCGGCCACCGTCCTCGCGGTGAACGGTGCCGGGCGGACGGCCGTGCACGTCCGCGCCCCCTCGCGCCGCGCCGCACCGCTCGTCCACCCCCGCCACCTCAGCCCGCCGCGTCCGAAGCCGTCTGCGGGTACTCCCTCTTGCGTACCGCGTCCGCGGCGGTCCGGAACCCCGGAGCCGGGGTGCTGGGCCGGGGCTCAGGGGCCGGGCGGCTGCCGCCCCTGGCGAGGAAGTCGGCCAGCGGGAGCGTCGCGGCGCCGACCGTGACCGCGTCCGGGCCGAGTCGGCCCATCTCGATCGTGGTGCGGGCCGCGGCGTGCCGGAGCGCGTACTCCTGGGCGTAGCGGCGGATGTCCGGCAGCAGGTGCGGTCCGATCAGCAGGCCCGCCCAGCCGCCGAGCAGGATGCGCTCGGGCAGGAAGAGGTTGATCAGGTCCCCGAGTGCCGCGCCCAGGCATTCGGCCGTCTCGTCCAGCAGTGACACGGCCAGTGGGTCCGGCTCACCGCCCGGCCCGGGGTAGGCCGCGGCCAGCAGCGCGGCGAGCGCGGTCTCGTCGTCGGCGTCGGCGGCGAGCGGGCCCCCCGCCTCGTGCCAGCGCTCGCGCATCGCCTCGGCGCCCGCGTACGCCTCCAGGCAGCCGATGGAGCCGCACCGGCAGCGGCGTCCGCGCAGCTGAACGGTGGTATGGCCCCATTCGAGGGCCATGCTGCTGCGGTCCTCGTCGAGCAGGTCGCCGTGGTTCACGCAGGCTCCGACGCCGGAGCCGATGAGCGCGATGGCCGAGGCCCCCGCACCCCGGCCGCCGCCGAACCACATCTCGGCCTGGCCCAGCGTCTTGGCGCCGTTGTCGATGAAGAACGGCACCTCCGGCGGGACCCGGACGGCTTCGCGGAGCAGCCGCTCGAAGGGGACGGCGCTCCAGTCGATCGTCTGACCGTGGACGACCGAGCCCACATCACCGACGGCGCCGTCCGGAGCATCCCGCTCTATGATCCCCGGCACGCCGATCCCGATGCCGAGCAGTCGGCGCGGGTCGGCCCCGGCGTCCCGCAGCACGTCGGCGACGCCGCTGCGGACGTGGCCGACGATGCGGCTGACGTCGTAGCCGTGCTGGGCCAGCAGCCGTTCGGTGCGGGCGAGTTCGGTGAGGGAGAGGTCGAAGAGCTCCACCCTTATCCGGGTCTCCCCGATGTCGATGCCGATCAGGAGCCCGCCCGTAGGCGCGACGCGCAGCAGCGTACGGGGGCGGCCGCCGTCGGAGTCGACGACCCCGGCCTCCTCCAGGAGGCCCTCGGCGTCGAGTTCCGTAACAACGTTGCTGATGGAACCCGAGCTCAGCCCGGTGGCAGGACCGAGCTCCTGGCGGCTCAGCGGGCCGTCGAAATACAACCGTTGCAACACTCTTGCCCGGTTGCCCCGTCGCAGGTCACGCACGGTCCGTCTGTTGCGCTCAGCCATGTGGCTCCTTCCCTTCCCGCAACATACCGTGACCGCGGGACTTGACGCGACCTTCTCTCACCTCTTACATCACGTCATAAATTAAGTCATGAAAACCATTCGGTTCTCGAACACGGCCTTCCTCCCCGGAAAGGGGACATCCGGCGCGCGCAACGTCGGAGGCGGTTCGCCCGACAGGGGCGGCAGCAACGACTCGCCGAAGACGTTCACCCGCTGGGCGCCCGTCCGGGCCTTCGGGCATCGAGGGCGGCAGGATGCCGGTCATTCCAGGCCGGAGACGCTCGAGCACCCGACCGGCATCAAGGTCGGGCCGACGGCCGCACTCCGGGCCGGTCCGACTCCACGGAACCCTCGGCCGCCTGCGCGTCCGGCCGGAGCCGGCGCACCCGGCCAGCGCCGGTGCGCCCACGGCAGATCACTGGAGAGCGGGGCCGCCCGGCCCCCGTCCGGCCTGTGCGGGACGGCCCTGAAGCGACCATGAAACGGCTATGAGTCCGCGGTGGTCACGGATTGCCGTGACCACCGCGGACTTCCTCACCGCACCGACAGCGGGGATGGGACGGTGCGGGCGGCCCTACGGGATCAGCAGCCCTGCTCAGGCGCGGAACCCGATTGGGAGAGCGCTCTCCCAATCACGAACAGTGTTGCCCCGCCGCTCGGGGGGTGTCAAGACGAACGAGCAGGCCGCAGGAGTTCGTCGCTGCTTCAGGAGCTCCCGCAGCGACGGGAGGGGTTGCCGGCAACCGTGGAGGGGCTGGGTTCGACACCGGCGGCCGGTCAGTACCGTGGCCGTGGACGAGAGGCTCCAAAACCGGCGTCGGGCATCCGGCTCGCGGAAGCGCTCGCCCGCCACTTCCAAGGAGGAGACGTACATGAAGACGTACATGCCTCTTGATGACCAGGGCACTTGGGCTCTGCTCCGACAACTCGATGACCCGCAGCACATGGAGTTCCCGCGCGGCCACGACCACGCCACCGCCAGAACCCGGTTCGAACAGCTCGCAGCCCGTCTGGACACGCGGTTCCAATGCGCCTGCAGCGTCGACCGCGAGGTACAGGACGCCAGCCACCACGGAACGGTCGTGATCCCCGCAACCGCCGCTCACAGTGCCGAACACATCACTGTGGTCATCAGCAACTTCGGCAACCTGGCCATCATGACCTTGGGTGATCCAGGCGTCTACGACGAGGAGGAGGAGCGTGAGTTCTTCCACACCACCGATCGACTCCGCATCGGGGAAGAACTCGACGCCCTCGGCTACACCGTCATCTCGGAGCACCTGCTCCGGACGAGATACGACGGGGTCAGCGACCTCGTCTCCTACTACCCGCCCGAGTACCACCCGACGTGGTGGATCCGCTTCTTCGACTACCTGTGACCCCGCCTTCAGGGTGCTCGGCAGAAGCATTCCGCCAGTTCCCGTACCCACAGCCGCCGCCGGAGAACCGGGACTGACTGATCGTTCCAGAATGAGTCGAGCTCGGGTCTTGCACTCGGCGATCTTGGTCGGCGGGGTGTCCGGAGTGCGTGCTGATCTTGTTCCTGACGACCTGTGGGAGCGTGTTGCCCCGCTGCTGCCGCCCGCTCCCGAGCGCCGCCGATTGCGTCGGCTGCGGGACTGGACCGAGTCCGGCGTCCGGCCCCGCCTGCATGCCACCCTGTTGACCGAGCTTCGCCGCGCCGGCCTGCTGCACCTGGACGACTGCTCCGTGGACGGGTCCCACGTCCGGGACCTGATCTCGCGCCGTCGCAACCCGCTATGACAAGCGCGGCTACGTCTTCCTTCGAACGGTCACTGCGGCGGCGGCCCCGGCCATCTGGTTGCGGTCATGAATCGACGTGCTGGTCCTCTGCCCTCAACATGACCGGCTCGGTGTCGAGCGGCCAGCGATGGCCGGCGTCATGCAACCTACTCAACGCCGAGTGGTCATTGGCCACCAGCACCTGGGCCAGCCGGGCTGCCGCGGCGACTACGGCAGACCAGCCAGGTGAGTCCATGAATGCCTCGTCACGAGCCGCAGTCCCGACCGATTCCTGTACCGCGCCGTAGGCAGCACCGAGACGCGCCATCAGCTCGACCTCCTCCTCGCTGCGAAGGCACTGCCCCAGCCACGGCAGAGGACTGTTCGCGTCGCAGAAGTCGTCGAAGAGCACGTGGACGGTGTGGTCGAGGTCCTCGAACCGATCCGAATCGAGCCACACCTCTCGCTGCCATGCCGGACTGGCCAATGCCACGACCGCAGACACGACATGGAGGCGGTAGTGAGGCAGCGCAATGCCGTGATCAATCACAAGTAAAGGGTACGCATCCGATGATCGGTGCCCACGGGCATGGCACGCCCGTTCGGGGCACATCGGCGACACCTCGGCAGCCGCACGGTCCGCGATCGGATGTACCTCGTAAGCTCGGTAGTCCGTTCCACCATGGTGGTCGGCCGAACTGCCGAAGACCACGAAACCGGAAGCAGGCGGAACCTCGATGAGCAGCACAGCGCAGATCGGTGTCACAGGACTTGCCGTCATGGGGCGCAACCTGGCCCGGAACTTCGCCCGCAACGGATACACCGTTGCTGTGCACAACCGTACGGCCGCCCGTACCCGCGAACTCGTCGAGGAGTTCGGCGATGAGGGTGATTTCATCGCCGCGGAGAGTGCCGAGGATTTCGTGGCAGCGCTGGAGAAGCCACGACGTCTGGTCGTCATGGTGAAGGCCGGAGAGCCCACGGACGCGGTGATCGCGGAGTTCACGCCCCTCCTGGAACCCGGCGACGTGATCATCGACGGAGGCAACGCGCACTTCGCGGACACGCGCCGCCGGGAGCAGGCTCTGCGCAAGCAGGGCATCCACTTCGTCGGCACCGGGGTGTCCGGCGGCGAAGAAGGGGCGCTCAACGGGCCGAGCATCATGCCGGGCGGCAGCCGGGAGTCCTACGAATCACTCGGTCCGATGCTGGAGAAGATCTCCGCGAAGGCCAAGGACGGCGCACCGTGCGTCACGCATGTCGGCCCAGACGGTGCCGGGCACTTCGTGAAGATGACGCACAACGGCATCGAGTACGCGGACATGCAGCTCATCGGTGAGGCCTACCAGCTGCTCCGCGACGTGGCGGGATACTCCCCCGCGCAGATCGCGGACATCTTCCGTACCTGGAACACCGGGCGCCTGGACTCCTACCTCATCGAGATCACCGCGGAGGTGCTGTCGCACGTCGATGCGGCGACCGGCAAGCCCTTCGTCGATGTCGTGCGTGACCAGGCGGAGCAGAAGGGCACCGGGCGCTGGACCGTGCAGATCGCCCTGGACCTGGGCGTCCCGGTCTCCGGCATCGCCGAGGCCGTCTTCGCCCGCTCCGTCTCCGGCCACGCCGACCTCCGCGAAGCCTCACAACACCTCGCCGGACCGACCGCCCACAAGCTCGGCAAGGACGAGGCGGCGGCATTCGCCGACCAGGTCGAGCAGGCCCTGTACGCCTCGAAGATCGTCGCCTACACCCAGGGCTTCCACGAGATCGCGGCCGGCAGCGAGCAGTACGACTGGGACATCGACCTCGGCAAGGTCGCCGCGATCTGGCGCGGTGGCTGCATCATCCGGGCCGCGTTCCTCGACAGGATCACCAGCGCCTACGAGGCCCAGCCCGACATGCCGAGCCTCCTCTCCGACAAGAGCTTCGCGCAGGAGATCGCCGCCGCCCAGGACGACTGGCGCGCCGTCGTCGCCGCCGCAGTGACCCAGGGCGTTCCCACCCCGGCCTTCGCCGCCACCCTCGCCTACTACGACTCCCTGCGCGCCGAACGTCTCCCCGCCGCCCTCACCCAGGGCCAGCGCGACTACTTCGGCGCCCACACCTACCGCCGGGTCGACCGCGACGGCGTCTTCCACACCCTCTGGGGCGGCGACAAGACCGAAGTCGAGAACTGACGGGCGGGCGGGCTGACCGCCGGCCGGTCAGCCGGCTCCGGACAGATGTGCCGGACCCGCTGTGCCGGACGGCTCACATCTTGGCGCCGAAGTCCTGGGTCCACCACGGTCCGCCGGAACCCTTGTGGATGCCGACGCCGAGGTCCTTGAAGGAACAGTTGAGGATGTTGGCGCGGTGACCCGGACTGTTCATCCAGGACTCCATCACCGATTCGGGAGTCTGCTGCCCCCGGGCTATGTTCTCGCCGTACGTCGACCAGTGGTACCCGGCATCGGTGATGCGGCGTCCGGGGTCGGCGCCGTCGGGGTTGGTGTGCTCGAAGAAGTCACGGGCGGCCATGTCCTCGGAGTGGCGCAGTGCCGCGTCCGTGAGCTGCGCGTCCTCCTTGACCGGCCCGCACCCGGACTTCGCCCGCTCCTGGTTGACCAGGGCAACGACCTGGGCCGTCTCGCTCGCGGGGGCGGGTTGCGTGGCGGGGGCGCTCGACGGGCGGGGCATGGACGTCTTCTCCGGCGGCGGGGCGACGGTCTTGGGCGGTTTGCGGGCCGGGGAGGCGGAGGCGCTCCGCTTTGTGGACGGCGAGGGCGAGACCGGGTGCGAAGGTGAGGGCGACGCGGACGCCGAGGGCGGCGATGAGGTGGTGGCCGGGCTCTCGGACGCCGTGAGATCGGCGATGGGGGCCGCCGAGGTGCGCGACGCGCTGTCTTCCCCGGCCCCCGTTCCAGGCCCGAGGGCCGCGTACCAGAGGCCTCCGCCGGTCATGCACGCCACCACCACCGCGCCGCCGACCGCCCGGCGCTGGATCCGCCGGCGCCGGCGTGCGGCGGCCCGGGAGGTGTCCCTGCCGCCCGTGTGCCGCCCGCCCCCGGAACGGTGGCGGGCGGGGCGGGCCGCGGTCGCGCCGTCGCCCGCCGCGGCGTCGAGAGCGTGTGCGGCGGCGACCGGCGCCGCGTCGTCCCGGGCGGGCCACAGCACGAGGAGCGCCGCGGGCACAGCCACCAGCGCGAGTCCGGCCAGCAGGCCCTCGGCGGGCATCAGACCGCTCCACAGACCGGCGCACCGGAGGCAGTCACGGGCGTGCCGGGCTATTCGCTTGCGCCACAGTGCCGAGGGGCGGCCGTCCCAGGTGGTCAGGACGGCGCGGAGTTCCTCGCACGGCGGATGCGCGCCGAGGGCCCGCACGACGACGCGGGCCGTCTCCAGCTGCGCCTTCATCCGCTGCACCCGGACCGCCGCGTACTGCGGCGAGAGCTCCAGCGCCTGGGCCACCTCGGTCCGGGTCAGCTCCCCCGCGCACTCCAGCCACCACAGCGACAGCAGGCCCCGGTCGTCCGGCTCCAGCCAGCGCGTCGCGCACGCCGTCTCCTGGCGCTGTCCGGACAACTGCAGGCGCATCATCGTCAGGTCGACGAAGTCGGCCCCCGGGTCAGCGATCTCCCCGGCCTCCTCCAGCGTGCCGGGGGCGATGTCGCGGTCCCGCCAGTGCGCACGTATCTGGTTCATCGCGATCGCCACCAGCCAGGAGCGGAAGCTCTCCGGGGTGCGCAGACCGCCGAGGCCGTCCAGTGCGCGGAGCATGGTGTCCTGCACCACGTCGTCGACGTCCGCCGAACCGTTCAGGGCCCGGCCCACGATGTTGTAGACGAGCGGAAGGTAGGCGCTGGCCAGTGCGTCCTGCGCCCCCGCGTCCCCGTTGCGCGCGGCGATCACCAGTGGCACCGGGTCCACCGTGTGCTGCTGACTGCTCATGTCTCAGATCCCTGTCCTGTAGGCCGCTGATGATGCCCGATGACTGGGAGACCGCCGCGGGCGGCCGGGATATCAGTTCCTCCGACCGGAGTTTCCGGTACGGGTCCGGCGCGCGCCGGACCCGACGGCTCAGGCGAGTTTCTTGAGCAGCTCGTCCGCGAGCGGTGCGGCGGAGGCCGGGTTCTGGCCGGTGACCAGATTCCGGTCGACGACCACGTACGGGGCCCACGGCTCGCCCTCCTGGAAGTCGGTGCCGATCTCCACCAGGCGGTCCTGGAGCAGCCACTTGGCCTTGTCCGCGAACCCGGCCTGGCTCTCCTCCGTGTTGGTGAAGCCGGTGAGCCGGTAGCCGGCGAAGGCGTTGGTGCCGTCGCTCTTCGTGGCCGCGAGAACGGCGGCCGGGGCGTGGCAGACGATGCCGAGCGGCAGCCTCGACTCCAGCGCCCTGGTCAGCAGCTTCCCGGAGTCCACGTTCACCGCCAGGTCCTCCATGGGGCCGTGGCCGCCGGGGTAGAACACCGCCGCGTAGTCCGCCAGGTCGACGTCCGCCAGGCTCAGGGGCCGCTGGAGTTCGCTCATGGAGGCAAGGACGTCCGCCACCCGGTCGGCGTTCTCCTGACCGTCGTTGAACTCCGGCGCCAGGCTTCCCCGGTCCACGGTCGGCACCACGCCGCCGGGAGTGGCGACGACGATCTCGTACCCGGCGGCCTTGAACCGCTCGTACGGTGCGACGGCCTCCTCGGCCCAGAAGCCGGTCGGGTGCACGCTCCCGTCGGCGAGGGTCCAGTGGTCGGAACCGGTCATCACGAAAAGGATCTTTGCCATCTCACATCTTCCGCAGGGCCCGGCGTCAGCCGTCCGGGACGATCACGCGCGTTTCGCGCCTACGGGCCCGACCGTACGGTGCCCACCCGCCGGAGCCCGGCAGGGGCGCTACGGTGGGGCGCCGGAAAGCCATTGGGATGACGTGGGTGGAGCAGACGGCGGGCGCCCGCCGGCCGTCGGGCCGGATCGCCGGCCGGGACACGTGTGTCGTCGTTCAACGGACGGAGAGCCGGTCATGCCCGCCCGTCTCATCGACGCGGTGCTCTGCGACATCGACGGAGTGATCCGGCACTGGCCCGTGGCGGATGCCCTTGAGGACGCGCACGGCCTCCCCCGAGGCGCGCTCGCCGCGGCGGCCTTCGCACCGGCCCGGTTGCTTCCTGCCATCACGGGCGAGGTGACCGACGAGCAGTGGCGGTCCGCCGTGGCGAGCGACCTGGCCGAGGTCTGCGGGTCGGTGGACCGGGCCGGGGCCGCGGTGGCCGCCTGGGCCGGGCTCGTCCCCCTCGTCGATCCGGAGGTGGTCGCGCTCCTGACCGCGGTCCGGGAGGTGGCGGTGGTGGCCCTGGTCTCCAATGCCACCACGAGGCTGGAGCGCGACCTCGCCCGGCAGGGCCTGACCGGCGTGGCCGACACGGTGGTGAACACCGCCCGCATCGGCGTCGCCAAGCCCGACCCCCGGGTCTACCGCATCGCTGCCGAGCGCGTCGGGACCGCGGCGGGCCACTGCCTGTTCGTGGACGACACCGAGGCCAATGTGGCCGCTGCCCGGCGCGAAGGCATGACCGCGCTCCACTTCCGTGGGCCACAGGATCTGCGTGCCGCCCTCGCCCCGCTGCTTTAGACGATGTCTCAGTTGGCGCGATCGCTTGGTGACCGGCAGGATGCACCGGCATGGCAGACCTCGAGCTTCAGCGTGTCAACGGCATCGCCCTCACTGCGGTGCAGGCTCTGCTAGGGCTGATCTCATCCGACGTGGTAGCGGTAGCGGTAGCGGTTGCGGCCGAGGAGCAAAGAGTGTTGCTCTCCTTCTGGGTGCGTCGCCATACCGCTGAGATCGACGAAGACATCGCCGATGCGATTGGCGACCTGGAGGCGTTTCTCCATCCAGAGATTCCGCTGATCGAGCCGCGCGTCATGGTGGGCATGCCGGACGCGGCTGACACGCAGCCTCACGAGCGCATGATCTATTGGGCCAAGTCATAGAGCTGCACCGCTCTGTGGTAGCAGATGAGGGTGCAGGCGATGCCGAGAAAAGCGAGGAAGTGCTCAGCCTTGCGCTCGTAACGTCGGTGCAGACGACGGCAGCCGTTCAGCCAGGACGTCGCGCGCTCGACTACCCAGCGGTGCCGGCCCAGACGGCCGGACGGTTCGACGCCGCGGCGGGCGATGCGCGGCACGATCTGCCGACGGCGCAGCCATCCTCGCAGGTGGTCGAAGTCGTAGCCCTTGTCCGCGTGGAGTTTGGCCGGGCGCCGGCGCCGGGGTCCATAGCGGGAGCGGATCGGCGGAATGCCGCGCATCAGCGGGATCAGGGCCTGGCTGTCGTGGAGGTTGGCGCCGGAGATACCCACCGAGATCGGCAGCCCGTTGCGGTCACAGATGACGTGCATCTTGGACCCGAGTTTGCCGCGATCGGTCGGATTCGGTCCGGTCAGGGGCCCCCTTTGACCGCTCGGACGCTGGCCGAGTCGATTGCGCAGCGCGACCAGTCCAGCTCGCCGTGCGCGCCGAGCCGGTCGAGGACCACGCGGTGCAGCTTGGCCCAGACCCGGGCCGCGGACCAGTCGGTGAAGCGACGGTGGACCGTCTGCCAGGAGGCCCCGAAGACCGGTGGCACCTGCCGCCAGGCGCAGCCCGAGGTAGCGACGAAGATGATCGCGGCCAGCACTGCGCGATCATCGCACCTCCGGCGGCCCCCACCTTGAGCGCGGACCGGCGGCTCCGGCGCCACGTCCTGGAAGATCTCCCACAGCCCGTCCGGGACCAAGCGCACAACTATGTCCATGCTCAGAACAACGAGCGATCGCCAATCAAGACACCGTCTTAGCACGCGCCGTCCCCCGCACGCGGGAGCAGACGGTGCGCGGTCCCCGGCCCAATCGGCGGAATCCCCGGCTCCGCAGTCCCGGCGGCGCCCCGGACCGTACGAGCCCGGCCGGTACGGTAAGGCATCGCGCCGCCGCCACCGTCGCGCCGCCCGGCCCGGCGGAGTGACGGCGCTTTCCTTCCGGCGGCCGGCTGCCCGGAAGGTCTCAAGGGCTTCGGAGGGTCTGTGGCAATCGACATCAATGAACCGTTCGGTCAGAACTGGACGCACGCGGCACAGTTCGGCATCGCGTTCGGGCTCTCCTGCGCGATCGGGATCGAACGGGAGATCCGCCAGAAGGCGGCCGGTCTGCGCACGTACACGATCGTCGGGCTCGGGGCCGCCCTGTTCACCCTGGTCAGCAAGTTCGGCTTCTCGGACGTGCTGGTCACCGGGCAGGTCGAGTTGGACCCGTCCCGGGTGGCGGCGCAGATCGTCTCCGGGCTCGGGTTCATCGGAGGTGGCGTCATCTTCGTCCACCGCGGCTCGGTCAAGGGGCTGACCACGGCCGCGTCGATCTGGCTGACCGCGGCGGTCGGCTGCGCGGCCGGCGCGGGTCTGCCCGTCCTGGCGACTCTCGCCACACTCGCCTACTTCCTGGTGTCGTACGGCGTCCGGCCACTGGCCCACCGCCTCCCGGCGCTGCGCAACGCCTCGATCGGGTACCGGATCACCTACACGGAGGGGGTGGGCGCGCTGCGGGAGCTGGTCAAACACTGCACGGAGGCGGGGTTCGCGATCTCCGAGCTGACCACGCTCGCCGCCGACGGCGAGGGGATGTTCCGGCGCCGCCGCCGGTCGGAGACCGAGCCGCCGCCCGAGCGGACCGTCGAGGTCGCGCTCAGCGTGCAGGGCAGGGGTGATCCGGACGCGTTGATGGCCAGGCTGTCGAGCACCACGGGCGTGCTGGCGTGCAGCCGGAGTGACCTCGCGGACGAGTGAACGGTCCGGGGAGGGGGCGGGGCGCGCGCCGCGCCGGCGCGTAGATCGCCCGGTCGGACGCGCCGAGGTGCGGCACCCCGCCGGGTGTGGGTAAGTGGCAGCGGGCCCCGCTGCCGTCACATACGCGGGTACCGCCGTACCGCCGTACCGCCTTGTCGCCCACGCCACCTCATGGAGCCGCCGCATGCCCGGGACCACCGAGGAAGCGGCCGCGGCGCAGCCCGTGGTCGCGCCGCTGACCAGCGCGGCCCTGATCCTGGTCGCCACGATCGAGCCGGGCGGTGAGCCCGCTGTCCGCGAGGCACTGCCGGAGCTGGCGGCCCTCGCCCGCTCCATCGGGTTCCGTTTCCCCGGCGCGGGGCTGGCCTGTGTGACCGGGTTCGGTTCCGATGCCTGGGGCCGGCTGTTCGCGGGGCCGCGCCCCGCCTCGCTCCACCCCTTCCAGGAGCTCCACGGGCCCCGCCACCACGCCCCCGCCACCCCGGGCGATCTGCTGTTCCACATCCGGGCCGAGCGGATGGACGTGTGCTACGAGTGGGCGTCCCAGTTGCTCGGCCGGCTCGGCGGCGCGGTGAAGGTCGTCGACGAGACGCACGGGTTCCGTTACTTCGACCACCGGGACCTGCTGGGCTTCGTCGACGGCACCGAGAACCCGGTGGGGCCGGACGCGCGGTCGGCGGCGCTGGTCGGTGACGAGGACCCGGACTTCGCGGGCGGCAGCTACGTCGTCGTACAGAAGTACCTGCACGATCTGACGTCGTGGAACGCGCTGAGCACCGAGGAGCAGGAACGGGTGATCGGGCGGACCAAGTTCACGGACATCGAGTTCGCCGACGACGTCAAACCCGCCGACTCCCACGTGGCGCTGAACACCATCACGGACCCGGACGGCACGGAGCGCGACATCCTGCGTGCCAACATGCCGTTCGGCAGCTTCGGGCAGGGTGAGTTCGGTACGTACTTCATCGGGTACGCCGCCGATCCCGGCGTCACCGAGCAGATGCTCCGCAACATGTTCCTCGGCAGTCCCCCCGGCACCCACGACCGCATCCTCGACTTCTCGACCGCGGTCACCGGCACGCTCTTCCACGCCCCCAGCGCCGACTTCCTCGACGCCCCGCCGCCGTCGCCCGCGTCCGCCGAGGCCGGGATCCGGGCCCTGCCGGAGCCGGCGTCCGCGCCGGCTCCGCAGGCCCTGGTCCCGCCGGGCTCCTGTGACGGTTCGCTGCACATCGGCAGCCTGCAAGAAAGCGCCCAGTGATGAACAACCTCCACCGCGAACTCGCCCCTGTCACGCAAGCCGCCTGGGACCAGATCGAGGAGGAGGCCCGGCGCACCTTCAGCCGCCATCTGGCGGGCCGCCGCGTCGTCGACGTCCGCGGTCCCGAGGGCGCGCAGCTGGCGGCCGTCGGCGACGGCCACCTCCGGGAGATCGATCCGCCCACCCCCGATGTGCTGGCCCGTGCCCGCACATCGGTGCCGGTCATCGAGTGGCGGGTGCCGTTCACGGTGACCCGGGCGGCCGTGGACGATGTGGAGCGCGGCTCCGACGACAGCGACTGGCAGCCGGTCAAGGACGCCGCCAGGACCTGTGCGTTCGCGGAGGACATGGCGCTCATCGACGGCTACGCGGCGGCCGGGATCACCGGTCTGCGGGACGGGTCCTCGCACACCCCGCTGGCGCTTCCGGCGGACGCGCGGGACTATCCGGCCACGGTCAGCCAGGCACTGACCAAGCTGCGGCTGGCCGGTGTCGACGGGCCCTACCGGCTGCTGCTCGGCGCGGACGCGTTCACGGAGGCGACGGAGACGTCCGACCACGGGTACCCGGTCTCCACCCATCTGGCCCGGCTGCTGGACGACCAGATCCTGTGGGCGCCGGCGGTGGCGGGCGGGGTGCTGCTCTCCACTCGGGGCGGCGACTTCGAGCTGTGCCTGGGCGAGGATCTGTCGATCGGCTACCAGGAGCACGACGCGACGACCGTCAGCCTGTACTTCTACCAGTCGTTCACGTTCCGGATGCTGACGCCGGAGGCCGTCGTCCCGATCATCGCCTGATCGCGGCTCGTGCCGGAGGCTCAGGACGCCGAGCCTCCGGCACGAGTCCGGAAAATGACGGTGCTCATCGAGGCGGCCGAGGGACAAAAACGCCGCGGCCGGTCAGCCGTGACGGCCGAGCGCATCGCTCAGCCGACCGGTGAGGGCTCCGGCTCCGGCGGCGGCACCGGCTCGGGGTCAGGAGCGGGCGGCTGCGGAATCGGGTCGGGCGAGGGGCCCGGCGGTGTCGGGACCGGCGGCGTCGGCCCCGGGCCGGGCGGCACCGGTGTGGGCTCCGGCAGCGGCTGGGGCGGCCCCGGTACGGGCCCCGGGGTGGGCGCGGGCGGAACGGGGTCGGGGAACGGATGGGTCATCTCGGGCCTCCGAACGGTCTGAGTGGATCTCCTCCACCGTCTCCCGGAGCGGCTGCCCGCGCCCGGCGAGTCCATACGTTCGGGCTACGAATGATCCGCCCGGCCCACCGCAGCGGCTGCCGCAGCCGCTGCGGCCAGGCCCGGCCGCGGGCTGGACAGCACCGGAATCCGCGTGACCGTGCGGGTGACGGCACCGGCCATGGACGCCTGGGCCAGCACGATCACGTCGGCGTCCGTCACCGCGTCGGTGGCCGAGGCCACCAGATCCAGGTAGCCGTCGTACTCGCCCGCCTCGAAGCGCTCCCAGGCGCCCTCGACCAGCACGGTGCGCACCTCCACCCGCCGGCCCGCCCTGTCG
Organism: Streptomyces sp. NPDC048462; assembly: GCF_043200175.1. NCBI lineage: Bacteria > Bacillati > Actinomycetota > Actinomycetes > Kitasatosporales > Streptomycetaceae > Streptomyces > Streptomyces sp. NPDC048462. The sequence goes on along the minus strand of NZ_JBICXG010000003.1, from coordinate 45,580 downwards.
GCCTCCTCGGCGAGCAGCGCGAGGGTCGGCGGCAGAGTGGCGGCGACGGTCGCGATGACCGTCACCCGCTCCTCGCGGGCGGCTGCGGCCGCCATCGGCCGGTCGACCCGTAGCACCGGGACGCCGAGTGCCGGGCCGAGCGACTCGGCGACCCCGCCGATCGTCGAGCACGTACAGAGCACCGCCGTGGCCCCCTCGGCGACCGCGGTGGCGAGCACCGCCTCGACGTCGCCCGCCACCGCCTGCGGCCCGCTCTCCCCGGCCCGGTCGAGGAGGTCCTCGAGCACGAGGTGGCGCAGGACGAGCTCCGGATGGCCGGCGTCGCGCAGGGCGTCGAAGACCGGGACATGGGCCGGGGAGGTGTGCAGCAGAGCCAGGGGCATGGGCGAAACGCTACCGGCCCCGCCGCCTGCCCCGGTGATCAGTACAGCTCGGGACGCGACGTGAGCTGTTCCTTCGCCCGCTCCACCAGTTCGTCCGGGGCCTGCGGTGCCTCGTCGGGGTGGCGCGACGCCCACTTCGCCGCGTACGGGCAGAGCGGCACGACGGGGACGCCATCCCGGCCCGCCATGGCGTAGACCTCCCTGACCAGAGCGCTCCCGATCCCCTTGCCCTCGTGCCCCGGCTCGACGACCGTGTGCACGGCGACGAGCGCGGCCGGTGCCCCGTCCATCACGAAGTACACGACGACGCCGACGGCCGTGCCGTTCTCGTACGCGAGCAGCTTGCCGGCCGCCCGGTCGTCGACGAGGTCGAGTCCGTTCCGTCCGCTCCGGTCCGCCATGTCGGGTGCTCCTTCGTCGGGTCGGTCGCTTCAGCGCGCCGAGGGCACGGCGTGCGGGCTGCGCGCGGTGTCGGTACCCGGAACGGGAGCGGAGGCGTCCGCCCCGAGCTCGACGATCCGGTTGCCCGCGTCGACGTGGACGACACGCGGGACCAGGCCGCGCGCCTCGACGTCGTCGACCTGCGCGTAGCTGATCAGGATGACCAGGTCGCCGGGGTGCACGAGGTGGGCGGCCGCGCCGTTGATCCCGATCACCCCGGAGCCGCGCTCACCCTCGATGACGTACGTCTCAAGCCGGGCGCCGTTGTCGATGTCCACGATGTGCACGAGCTCGCCGGGCAGCAGATCCGCCGCCTCCATGAGCTCGGCGTCGACGGTGACGGAGCCGACGTAGTGCAGGTCGGCCTGGGTCACGGTGGCCCGGTGGATCTTGGACTTGAACATGGTGCGCATCATCGAGGCACTCCTGGATTTAGGCTCCCTGCCTGCGTTTTTGCAGGTCAAGGGCTGTTTCGACATCCTACAGCGAGTCGCACGCCCGAGCAGCTTTCCCCGGTTTGCACTCTCAATGCTCCACCGTGGCGACAGCGACAAGCCTACGCAGCGCCCCGAAGCGCGTCCGTGATCACCGTCACACAGGCTGTCCGGACGACGGTCAGGAGCGAAGGCGCTCGGGGGAAGTCGCGTCACGCGCCGCCGCCATGGGCCGAACGCGTTGGCATGTTCGACCACGCCGTCGACCGCGGTCTCTTCGGCATCGTCCTGGCCAGAGGGCTCTTCGACTACCTCGAAGAGCCCTTCGCCCGAGCCCTGATCCCCACCGCCCTGTCCCGCCTGCTCCGGCCCGGAGGCACCTTCTACTTCTCCAACATCGCAGCTCCGAACCCCTGCGCCGCCCTGATGACCCACATCTGCCGCTGGCGCCTCGGGCGCGGAGGAGCCGCGGTGACCCCCACAGCGGACTCGGTGGTCGTCGTTGACGCGGCGCCGGTCGTCAGTCGAGGCCTTCGATGATGCGGAAGTCGCGTTCGACGGCGTCTGCGAGAGCGGCCAGCGCCTCCTGGTACGCCGCGCTCGCGTGTGCCGCGACTGCCTGATCGAAGCTGTCGAACTCGATCAGGATGGTGCGCTCGGCGATGCCTGCGTCGTGTGCGACGGCCCTGCCGCCGCGGGCGAGGAGCCGGCCGCCCCCGGCCCGGACCGCCGGACCGGCCAGCCTGTCATAGGCAGCCAGCTTCTCGGGGTCGGTGATGGTGCGGTACGCACTGACCCAATAGCCCTTGGCCATGAGACCTCCACTGCTCGCGACTGTACGTCTGACTTCGAATTCGGACTTCATGGTCTTCCAAGACCAAGGGACGCTCAGAAGCATGCTCAGATCCATGCCCGGCGCGCTGTGGGTCAGCGAGCCGGCAGAGATGGCGTCGGCACCGGTCTCCGCGACCGCGCGCAGGTCGTCCAAGGTGGACGGCCGGGGGTGTCCACGGTCACTGCTCCCGAAGAAGAGGAGGGAGGGTCGGAGGGTATTGCGCTGTGGCTGTGGTGCGTACCGCGAGGGAACGGTCGGGGCGCATGGTTACGGTCAAGTGGCGCTGCCAGGCCGCGTCCTTGCGGTCGTCATGGTCCTCGCGCCAGTGGCAGCCACGGGTCTCCTCGCGGCTCTGTGCGGCGGCGACCAGGGCGCGGGCCACGCACAGGAGGTTCGTCGCCTCCCAGGACTCGACGCCGGGGACCGCCGGCTTGCGGTCGTCGGGGGTTTCGGCGTCGGCGTCCGCCCTGAGCGATTCGAGACGCGCGGCAGCCTCCGCGAGGCTCGACGACGAGCGGACCACTCCGGCTCCCTGCGTCATGATCCGCTGGATCGGGAGCCGGGAGCCGGGAGCCTGGAGCGGGAGCGTGACGCCCCCGATGATCTCCGGTTCGGGCCGGTTGTGGGACGTTGCCGTGATGTGTCGCGCGGTGCGTTCCGCGAAGACCAGGCCCTCCAGGAGGGAGTTGGAGGCGAGGCGGTTGGCGCCGTGGACTCCGTTGCACGCCACCTCGCCGCAGGCGTAGAGGCCGGGGACGGTGGTGCGGCCGTGCAGGTCGGTGCGTACGCCGCCCGCTGCGTGGTGAGCGGCCGGGAAGACGGGGATCGGCTCCTTGACCGGGTCGATGCCGTGGCTGCGGCAAACGGCGAGGATCGTGGGGAAGCGGGTCTGCCACATCTCGCGGCCGAAGTGGCGGGCGTCCAGGTACATGTGTTCGGTGCCATGGAGCTGTATCTGGCGGGTGACGGCCTTGGCGACGATGTCGCGGGGGGCCAGTTCGGCAAGTTCGTGCTGCCCGAGCATGAAGCGGGTGCCGGTCGCGTCGACCAGGTGCGCGCCCTCGCCCCGTACCGCCTCGGAGACCAGGGGCTGCCGGCCCTCGGATCCGGAGCCCAGAAAGAGGACGGTGGGGTGGAACTGGACGAATTCGAGGTCGGAGACCTCTGCGCCGGCGCGCAGGGCAAGCGCCACGCCATCACCCGTGGAGAGGGAGGGGTTGGTCGTCGCGGAGAAGACCTGGCCCATTCCGCCGGTGGCCAGCACGACGGCGGGTGCGCGGACCGCGCCGACTCCGTCGTGTTCGCCCTCGCCCATGACGTGCAGAGTCACGCCCGCCGCGCGGCCCCCGGTGTCCGTCAACAGGTCCAGGACCAGGGCGCCCTCAATCGTGCGGAGGGCCGCAGACCGCACCGCATCGACCAGTGCGCGCGAGACCTCCGCACCCGTGGCGTCGCCGCCCGCGTGGACGACGCGGCGACGGTGGTGGCCGCCCTCACGGGCGAGGTGGAGGCCGCCCTCCGGCGAGGTGTCGAAGCGGGCTCCGGTGGCGATCAGCCGTCGTACGGCGTCAGGGCCCTCGGTGACCAGGGCACGGACCGCGTTCTCGTCGCAGAGCCCGGCCCCGGCGACCAGCGTGTCGTCCAGATGCTGCTGAGGGGTGTCGCCCTCGCCATGGGCTGACGCGATGCCGCCCTGGGCCCAGCGCGTGGAGCCGTCACCCAGGCCGGTCTTGGTGACGACGACGGTGCGCAGGCCGGCCGCATCACAGCGCAGGGCCACGGTGAGGCCTGCCACGCCGGATCCGACGACCACGACGTCCGCGTCGATCGACCAGCCCGGGGCCGGCGCGTGCAGGCGCATGCCGGTCGCGGTGGCTGTTCCCGTTCCTGTTGCGGACACGGTCACCGGGAGCCCCCGAACGTGAGCGGGGTGTTGGCGATATGACGGGCGGCGCCTGCCCTGGGGGTCACCGGGACGGCCTGATCGCCGGTGTGGTCGTCGGGGGCCCCGGTGAAGTCGGAGAAGCGTGGTGCGCCGGGCTCGTGCGGTATGCGTGCGGTGCGCGCCGCGAAGCTGACTGCGTGGTACCACCCGCACAACAGCAGCAGGTCGAGCAGTTGGAGGTCATCGAAGACCGAGGCCAGCCGTGCCCACGACGCGTCATCGATGTCGGAGCGCTCGTGCAGCATGTCGACAGCGAGGATGAGCAGCCGTTCCGGCTCGGAAGTCCAGCACGGGTCGTCCGGACCGCCGTGCACCAGTGACGTCGCCTGCTCGCGGGTGAGTTCGACCCGCTCGGCGAACGACATCATGTGCACGCCCCACTCGTACTCGCAGCCGCACCGCGCGCACGTCCGGTCGATGACGATCTCGCGTTCCCGCATGGTCAGCGTCAGCTGTCGGCCCAACTCGTAGCGGCCCCACCCGTGCATGGCGCCGGCCATCGGGAGGTTTCGGGCGAACATCCTGAACAGCCCGATCGGTTGAGTGTTGCTGGGCATCATGCGCGCGAGCAGTGCGCCGGCCCGGTCGCTGTACGGCGGCTCCACCAGGGCTATCCGAGACATCGGTTCTCCCGTCGAGTTCGTTTCGAAATCAGAAACACCGGGTGGATGTTAGTGTTTCTAATAACGAAACACAAGGAGGGTCATGCCGACACCGCGCCCAGGAGTTCCGGTACGTGGATCGACGACCGGCCGCCCCCTCATGGCCGCATTGGACCTGTTCGGCCGCCGGTGGGCACTGCGCATTCTCTGGGAGCTGCGTGCGGGTCCAGTCGGTGCCCGCGCACTGCTGGCGCGGTGCGAGGGATTGTCGTCCAGCGTCCTTTATCAGCGCCTCCGCGAACTCACATCGAGCGGGATCATCACACCCTCGGCCGATGGCTACGAGCTCACCCGGCTGGGCACAGAACTCAGTGGCGCCTTCGGCCGGCTCGACGAGTGGGCGATCACCTGGGCGCAGGAGCTGGAACGCAACGGCCAAGAGCCCACGGAAGCCTGAAGGTCACACCTGGCCAGATAGAGCCGTGATGCGCCTGGAACCAGGAGTTCCTGGGGGAATCGTTCGCCACCGGAGACGGTGGCAACGGCCTCCACGAGTTCGTCGTCCACGGCTACGGGCCCCACGGCCACCAGGCCGCGAAGGAGACGGTCGGGCAGATTCAGCACCGGCAGCGCGACCACGGCGCCACCCCGTGCGGCCCTGATCACCGACGCCGACGGCCGCCACCCGCTCCACCTTCGCCAGGTGCGCCAGGTGCGCCACTGCCGTCCACGACCGGGCCGGCGTCCGGGCACTCGACATCACGGTGAAGCGGAGCACCCCGTGCGCCTCGTTCGAGGATCTGCTCAGTGCGGCGTCACGGCGCTCACGTCACCGGCGCCGTCGCCGCCGTCGCCTCCCCCTTCGCGCAGGGAATGGATCATGCTCCGCAGGATCCGGAACGCCGCCGCCTGCTCGGTCTCGGTCATGCCGGCCATCATTCTGACCTCGACGGACCGGACAGCTGCGGTCGCCTTCTCCAGGCTCCGCCGGCCACGAGGAGTGAGCCGAGCGGGAAGGATCTTCCCGACACGCGCTTCCGCAGGCCTGGTTACGCAGCCATCCCGCTCAAGGGTCTGCAGCAGCACGTTCATCGACTGCCGAGTGACGAACGCGCGCCGCGCCAGCTCGGAGTTCGACAAGCCCGGCCGCTGAGCCAGCAGTTCGAGGCAGGAATAGTGCGTCACGGTCATCCCGAGCGGCCGCAGTACCTCCTCCATGGCCACGCGCAGGGCACTCGAGGCCTCTTTCAGCAGGTAGCCCAGCGATTTGTCCAGGTCGATGCCGACACCGTTTTGACTCATGTCAGCAGTCTGACATACGCTGGTTCGTGTCAGGATACTGACACAACCGGAAGGAGTACCGTCATGCCCGCCACCGGCCCCGACTTCATCTCGCTCCAGGTACACGACCTCGATGCCTCGCAGGCGTTCTACGAGCAGCACCTCGGCCTGGTCCGCTCACAGGCCGGGCCTCCGCACGCTGTCGTCTTCGAGACGAAGCCGATCGCGTTCGCGCTCCGTGACATCGTTCTCGGCACCGATCTCGCAGCCGTCGCCCAGCCCGGCATCGGTGCCGCCATCTGGCTCCACGCCACCGACATCCAGGCCATCCACGATGCGCTCGTCGCCGACGGCCACACCATCACCTCCGCGCCGATCGACGGCCCCTTCGGCCGGACATTCACCTTCGCCGACCCCGACGGCTACCGGATCACCCTCCACGACCGCGCCTGACAGGACGAACGCTCCGGCCGGGAGGAGCCATGAGGGCCGCACGTCCCGGTCGCAGCGGTCACGGCAGGATCGAGTCCACGTAGCCGCCGTCCACCCGCAGGGCCCCACCAGTGGTCGCGGAGGCGAACGACGAGGCCAGGTAGACGACCATGTGGGCGATCTCCGCCGGCTCGATGAGGCGCTGGAGCAGCGACTGCGGCCGGTGCCTGCGCATGAACTCCCGTTGCGCCTCGTCCCACGGAAGGTCCTTGTCGACCAGCTCGTAGACGAAGTCCTCGACCCCACCGGTGTGCGTCGGACCGGCGATGACGGAGTTGACCGTCACGCCGGTGCCCGCGGCGTCCTTCGCGAAGCCACGGGCGACGGCCAGCAGTGCCGTCTTGGACACGCCGTAGTGGATCATCTCCGCCGGGATGACCACCGCCGAGTCGCTGGCGGATGTACTGCACCCGCCCCCATCCGTTCTCCTTCATACCCGGCAGATACGCCCGGGTCATACGGATCGCGGCCAGGACGTTGACCTCGAAGTAGCGACGCCAGTCGTCGTCACTGATCTCCAGCGCAGGCTGGGCGCCGAAGATGCCGAGATTGTTGACGAGGATGTCGGCACGCGGCAGCGCGTCGCGCACCTGACGGGCACCCTCGTCGGTGGCGATGTCGCCCGGCGCGGCGACGAACTCCGCCTCGGGACATTGTTCGCGCAGCCGCTCGATGGCGGCGGCCACCGAATCGGCACTGCGGCCGTTGACCGCGACGCGGGCGCCCGCACCCGCGAGGCCGGCGGCGATCGCCGCGCCGATTCCCTGCGTGGAGCCGGTGACCAGAGCTGATTTTCCGGAGAGATTGACGAGCATGGAAGTCGCCTTCCCTGGATGAATCAGGATCAATCAGGGTTAATCATTTTCAATCGTCCGAGCCATGTCGATTTATTGCCTCACCGGCCCTCACCGGCCCCTCGCGCACCCCGCGTGGCGCCACGGCCGCCTCGCTGCCGCCATTGCGCCCCAGGCGTGCGCACCGAGGGCGGTGAATCGTGCCGGCGGTTCTTCGAATGAACTCAAGTCAATGTGTTCATAAGGAAGTTCGGGGCAACTGAGCAACAAGCCGGTCACCGCCGGACCAGGCCTCAGGCCGATCGACAAAGGAGTGGGTCATGACGACGCAGTACGGCAATCACCAGACTGGCCAGCAGCCCCACGGCGCACCGCGGCCTGCGACGACCGGCAACGTACTGAGCATCATCGCCATCGTGGCCGGAGTGATCTCACTCCTCTTCCTGCCGATCGTCTTCGGTGTGGTCGGCCTGATCCTGGCCATCGTCGCCAAGACCGTCCGGCACGAGCGGCTCGCGGTCATCGCCATCGTGGTCAGTGCCGTGGGCCTGGTCGGCGGCATGATCCTCGGAGCCGCTCTGGCCTGACCAACACCCGGGCCCGAGGATCGGGCCCGACGTGGATCGACTTCCTCGGCCGGTTGTCGCCCGCCACTAATGGTGGCGCGCGACAACCGGCCGAGGCCGTGCCCGCCCGGGTCGCGGGAGTGGCGGCCACCGTCGGTCACGGACCGGCCGGCGCCCCCTCCGCGGGCGTCACCGGGGCGTCGCGGACCCCCATCCGCAGATGCTCGACGCGGTACAGCCCTTAGTCGAGGAGTTCGGCCACGTGGTTGTCGTACAGGGCGTGGACGATCGAGCGCCCATGGCCGGTGCGGGAGCACGGGACCGGTCCGCCCCGGGCTCCCGTACCGCGGCGGCTACCAGCCGGCCTTCACCCCGTTGTAGGCCGTCCGGCAGTCCGCGTTGGTGGCATCGGCGGCGAGCTTCTCCATGGAGTTCTTCCAGACCTTCTTGGCCACCTTCTCCATGTCACGGGTCGCGGCGGGCACGTTCGGGGCGTACTTCTTGATCGTCCCGATCGAGGATTTGGCGAACTTGTTGCAGACGGGCGCCGCGGCGTTCCGATAGCGGGTGTCCAGCTCCCCCGCGACCGCCTGGCCGTTGTTGGTCGCCCAGGTGTTCCAGGCCGCGCACGCCGCCTCCGTGAAGACCGCCTGGTCGGCCTCGCTCAAACCCAGCACTTCGCCCAGCATGGTGTTCTTGGCCTTGTCCGGGACCGTGAAGTCCACGACGGGGAACTTGTCCATGGTTTCGAGCAGCGCCTCCTGACACGCCGGCGGCAGCGGGGCCGCCTGCGCGGCGGCCGGAGCGGCAGCGCGGGTGGTGGGCTCGGCCACGGCGCTGGAGGAGACGGTCAGCGCGGAGGCGGACAGGAGAGCAGCGGTCAGGACGGTGCGCCGGACGGTACGCGAAAGAGTCATGGGGGTAGTGCTCCTTGCACGGAAGGGTCTGTCGGTCCGGGCACCGTTTCGGCGCCCGACGGCTACTGAACGATCACCGCATCCCGCAGGTCACGGGCCCTTTCGGTGGGACAGCCAGTGGCACAAAGGGGCGTCGGGCGTCCGTGCGACGAGAGGGTCCGGGGGCCCGTCGGTGATCAGGTGATCGAGTGATCCGGCGCTCAGGTGGGCTGTGCGCGCTCCGCCGAGGAGAGCGGCTCAGGGGCGCTCTCGGCGCCCGCGCGCTCGGTGGGAGCCGGGACCCACGGCCGCCTCTCCGGCGGCAGCGCGTTCCCGGTCCGCCTGCGGAAGACCAGGAACCCGGCCGAGGCCGCACCGAGGAGCCAGAGGCACTGGATCACGAGGCCCTGGACGGCGGAGGCGTCGGAGAACGCCGCCGACATGCCGGCCTGCACGGCTCCGTAGGTCGGCAGGAAGCGCACCACCGCACTGTCGGACCCTGAGCTGGAGAGCGGGTTCTGCAGGGCGACATCGAGGATGCTGATCATCAGAATGGCGAACATGCCCTCCACCTCCCGGCGGAGTACCGATCCGAAGACCACGCCGAGCGCGCCGTACGTCATCGCGGCGCAGAACAGCGCGGCCGCGAGCAGGAGTGGCTGTCGCGGCGGCCAGGAGAACCCGACGGCGACCGTGGCGTACCCGGCGATCGCGGCACAGACCAGCGTGAGCGCGGCGAGCTTCGCGAGGACGAGGTGGTAGCGGGGGTAGCCGGCCATCGCGAGCCGCCGGTCGAAGGCGCCTCCGGTGAAGGTGGCCGCGAACATCATGAATCCGGCGATCAGCGTGACCGCGTTCAGCGCACCGGTGATCTGGGTCAGGTGGTTGCCGGGCGGGGACAGCACCTCGCCGGTGGCCCGGAGCCGGAACGGGGCGAGCCGGTCGGGGATGGTCACATAGGCGAGGCCGATCCATACGGGGATGTAGACGACCACCAGCAGCATCGCGAACCGGTTGCGTGCGTGCCCGATCAACGCGTAGCGCGACGCGGTGCTGAACAGGGACCAGTGCCGCCTCATGCCACTGCCTCCGCCCGCGGTTCCCGGCAGTGCAGGCGCCCGTTCTCCAGGCGCCAGAGCAGGTCGAGCCGGTCGATGTCGTACGCCAGGTGGGAGACGACCAGCACCGAGCGCCCGGCGTCGCGCAGTTCGGTCGCCAGCTCCCAGAAACGCAGGTACGTCTCCCAGTCGAATCCCTGGTAGGGCTCGTCCAGGAGCAGCACGTCGGGATCGTGCATGAGGGCGAGGGTCAGGTTCAGCTTCTGCCGGGAACCCCCGCTGAGCAGGCCCGCACGCTGGTCGAGGTACTCGGTGAAGCCGAGGACCTCCATCACCTCCTCGGCCCGTCGCAGATCCGCAAGTCCGAACGCGCTCCTGAAGAAGTCGAGGTGCTGGCGGACGGTGAAGGCATCGTCCAGGACCACGGACTGCGGGCAGTAGCCGAACCTGCCCCGGTGGCGCACCGAGCCTCGGCCGGGCCGGAGTTCACCGGAGACGATCTTCAGCAGGGTCGTCTTGCCCGAGCCGTTCTCCCCGACGATTCCGGCGAGGGTGCCGGGCCGCAGCCGAAGGTCGACGCCCCGCAGAACGGTGTGCCGGCGGTAGGCGTGGTGCACATCTGTGACGTCCATCGTGTCGCTCCGTCGTGCCGGGCCCGGCTGGTGGCCGCGGAAATCGTCCGCGTCCAGCCGGTGTACGGGAATCCGGCGGCCGGTCGCTCGGTGGCGCGTCCGGTCCGCCCGTGCCCAACGAGCGGGCCGAGCAGCGGAAACGGTGCCGGGAGAGCGCCTGTTCCGCGCCGTCAACCCCGTGCACGAGGTGTCATCCGCGCGACGGGTCCACCGCTGAAGACCGGTGCCCGAAGCGGCGGGGTGGCTAGCGTGACCCGCTCCGGAGTGACGCGATCGGTGCCGATGAAGGGTCAGTCAGCCATGCGGAGAACGTGTGTGATCGGAGCGGGCCCTTCCGGTCTGGCCGCGAGCAAGGTCCTCGCCTCGCGCGGTGTTCCGTTCGACTGCTTCGAGGCCGGTTCGGGCATCGGCGGGCTCTGGCGGTACGGGAACGACAACGGCATGTCGGGGGTGTACGCGTCGCTGCACACGAACATCTCGAAGGAGAGCATGTCGTTCTCCTCGCTGGCGATGCCGGACACCTACCCGGTCTTCCCGCACCACAGCAAGGTCCTCGCCTACCTGGAGGACTACTCCGCGGCCTTCGGCCTGCACCGCCGCATCACGTTCGGTACGGAGGTCACCTCGGTGCGGCCGCTGGCCGACGGCGGCTGGGAGGTCACCCACCGGCGCCGCGGGGACACGGCAGCTGAGGTGGAGGCGCGGCGGTACACCGAAGTGGTGGTGGCCAACGGGCACCACTGGAACCCCCGCCTCCCCGACCCCGCCGTGCCGGGGGCCGAGGAGTTCGAGGGGTCCGCCCTCCACTCGCACGACTACCGCACCCCGGAGGCGTACGCCGGCCGCCGGGTCCTGGTGATCGGCATGGGCAACTCGGCGTGCGAGATCGCGGCGGAGATCTCCCGGACGGCGGCGCGGACGTTCCTCTCCGCACGCGAGGCGACGCACGTGTTCCCCAAGATGCTGCTCGGCCGGCCGGCGGACCACCTGGTGTGGAGCCCGCTGTCCCGCATCCCGCGCTTCCTCAAGGGCCCGGCGATGGCGCTTCTCCTGCGCCTGACCCGCGGTGCCCCGGCCCAGTACGGGCTGGCCGAACCGGTCCGTGGGCCCCTCGCCGCCCACCCCTCCACCTCGGACGAACTCCTCGTCCAGCTGGCCAGGGGCGCGGTCACTCCCAAGCCCGGCGTCAGCTCGTTCGGCCGGGGCACGGCAACCTTCACGGACGGCAGTCAGGAGCCCGTGGACGCGGTGGTGTACGCCACCGGGTACTCCATCTCCTTCCCCTTCCTGGACCCCGGTGTCTTCGCGGCCCGGGGCGGCCGCACGGAGCTCTATCTGCGCACGGTGCCGCCCCGGCTCCCGGGCCTCTACTTCATGGGGCTCGCCCAGCCTGCGGGTGAGGCGTTCCAGTTGCTCGAACCACAGGCGGAATGGGTCGCCGGCCTGATCACGGGAACGATGGCCCTGCCGTCACCGCAGAACATGACGCGGGCGATCATCCGCGAGGCGCGGCAGCACGGGAGGGCCTATGCACCCACCTACCGCCACGGCATCGAAATCGATGTCCGCTCCTACCACCGGGCCCTTCGCCGGGAGCTCCGGGCGGGCGCACGCCGAGCACGCGGGGGCGTCCCACCCGTGTCCGCGCCGGCCGCTGCCGGTCCCGTCCCGGTAGCGGAGGGCGGGTGACCCGTTTTGCCGCGAACCCCACAAGGTGCCCGGCGGCGCTCAGACCAGTGTCGAGATCTCCTCCAGCTCACGCACGGCCCGCTCCCACAGCTCCGGCAGCGACTCCCCGAGCGGGAGGGCGCCGTCGACCACGACGGACACCTCTGCCCAGTCGCCGAAGAACGACAGTCCCACGCCGAAAAGGTGTCCGGGCACGAGCAGGGGCAACAGGGCGGTGCCCGTCACCTGCGTCTCCCCCAGGCTCCCCTTCCCGGCCAGTGGCATGGATGTGGCCATGACGTTGGTGACGCGTGGGGAGAGCACGCGTCGCAAGTACCACTCGGTGGGGCGGCCCGGCATGAAGCGGACGAGGTCCTGAATGGCCTGCCGCCATGCCTCGCCCCGCAACTTCCGCGTCCTCGCCATCACATGGTCCAGTCGCCGCAGTGAGACGTCACCGGCGCCGGGCTCGTCCGGATCCTTCGATGCGGTCCCCACCGGCAGCTCCATCGGCACCGCGAAGCAGCGGTTCCCCCACGTCTGGTCCTCGTCGGGGCGGCGTGCGTCGATGGGCAGCAGGGCCGTCACCCGGGGCAGAGCAATCCCTGAGCGGGCCGACCACACGGTCAACGCCCCGGCGAGCGCGGCAAGATGCACATCGTGGGCCGAGCCGCCCCGCGCGGCGCCGATCCGGCGGAGGGTGTCGGCCGGAACCCGCCCCCGCGCCAGCCGCCGCTCCCCGGAGGGGGTGAAGACGGCGTCCGGGCGGTGTCCCCGTACGGCGAGTGAGCCCGCCGCGAACCTGATGGCGAGCCCGACGGCCGCACCCACCCGCCGGGGCACTGCGGCCCGGTGGCTCCGGCCGGGTACCGGACGCGCCGAGGGCTCCCCTTCGCCCAGGATGGCGCGGAAGGTCATGGCGGCGGCGGAACCGTCCTGGCAGGCGTGGTGGAAGCGGTAGCAGACGGCGTATGCGTCCGGTTCGTGCCCGTGGATCAGCCACATCCCCCACAGGGCTCCGGGCTCGAACGGGGCGTTGAGCGCGGTGTGCAGGGCACCGTCCCAGGCGGCGGGGCCATCGGCGGCCACCTCGTGCACATGCCGGGCGATGTCGAATGCCGCGTCCGGCTGCCACTGGGGCCGCCGGCCGCCCTCGGCCCTGCTCGTGTGCAGGGGCAGCCCGCCCAGACGGAAGCCCACAAACGCTCGAAAGTCCGCCAGGGCAGGGGGCGGCCCGCTGAGGTAGGCGACACCGCCACCGTCCCAGCGGACATCGGGCCGCCGGCGCCCCAGGTTGAGGAACGCACGGTCGACCGAGTGCGTGGGATGGCGGCGGGGTGGGGAAACGAACGGGGCAGAAGCGGCGGACGGCTCGGGCTGAGCAGGCTCGGCGGATTCAGTGGGCTCAGTGGACTGTTCAAGACCGGACATGGGGTTTCGGAGCTCCGATTCTGGCCGAAGGCCACGACAGATCAGGTCAGGGCAGGGCGACCGCTCGGCCACAGCTGGGCGACAGCACCGGCGGCAGAAGAGAACAGGTCATGCGTGCACGAGCGGGCGGGCTGCAGGAGGCCGCCGCACCTGCGGCCGTCGCCCGCAGCACAAAGCTGGCCGGACCGGCATGACAACAGAATGACCACCGTCCGGAGCCGGCTCCCTCCGGCGTCCGAACCCCCCATCCGCCCCGGTAACCCGGTTCCGGCCGGCGCCGGGCCGGTCGCCCGTATCCGCACGCAGGCATCCGGGGACCCGGTTCCCGTGCCGTGACCGGCCTGCCGCACCGCGCCACCCGCAGCCGCCGACGACGCGGCTGCCCCGGCACGCGCGTCCGGGGCACCCGGCCGATCCATGATCCTCACCGGCAGGTTCGCCCGAAAGGAGGACGGGTCTCGGACCGTGCCCGTACGGCTCCGCACATGTCCCGTCGGCGTATTCGACGAGGCAGCCGGGAGGGCGGTGAAACCCCTCCGGATCGGACGGCTCGCACGGTTCCCGGTGTGGCGTACTTCGTTCGGGTGAGCAGGGGGAATCGAGGCGGGCAGCCCGCCCACCGTCTGACATTGTGTGCCGTGCGCCGGAGGTCACCGGGCCGGGGCGAGCCCGGGGGAACCCTGTCCGGACAGGGCACACCGGACCGGTCGCACCGTGCGACGCGCCCGCCAGTGGCACCCCGCCTCGCAGGACGGCCAGCGGCATCCCGCTCTGCCGGCACCCGGTCGCCGTAACGGCGGTGCCCCTGCCCCTCCGCACCCGGTCGCGGGACCGCCCCTTCTCACCGCCCTTGGAGCCACGCTCGTGCACGTCGCCCTCACCGGCGCCACCGGATTTCTCGGACTGCGCCTGTTACGTCGCCTGCTCGGCACACACCCGACAGTGACGGTCCTGGCCCACGCCGGATCGGACGACGCCCTGCTCCGCATCACCCGGTACTTCGAACTGACGGGCTCGCCCGAGGCGTTCATCGCCGAACTCCCGCGCCGGCTGCGCGTGGTGGAGACCGACCTCGCACAGCACCGCCTGGGGCTGTCCGGACGGGCCTTCCAGGAACTGGCCGACGGTCTGGGCACGATCTGGCACAGTGCGGGCAGCATCAATCTGGAGGGTGATCTCCCCGAGCTGCGCCACATCAACGTCGAAGGCACGCGTCACGTGCTGGAGTTGGCGGCAGCCGGACGCCGGACACCTCTGCTCCGCCACGTGAGCACCGCGTTCGTCGCCGGGTCCCGGCGGGACGGAGTGGCGTACGAGGACGAGCTGGAGGATGCCTGCGGCTTCGAGAACGCCTACGAACGGTCCAAGTACGAGGCGGAGCTGCTGGTACACGCGTGGTCCCGCAAGCACGGCCGCCCGGCCCTGGTCCTGCGGCCGAGCATCCTGGTCACCGATCTGCCGCCGCACCCCGAACTGCCCTCGCATCCGCTGCTGGTCATCGAGCGGATCCTGCGGGACGCCCGGTGTGCCGCAGAACTCGCAGAGCCCTCGGCGCCCCGAGAGCCCGCAGAGGCCGCCCAGCCCGCACAACCCGCTGGGCACGGGCCCGGTCCGGGCGGCCGGCCCCTCGTCCGGACGGTGGGGCACCCGGACGGCCGGCTGAACCTGCTGCAGGTCGATCACGCGGCCGAGGTCATGGTGCGGCTGGCAGGGCTGACGCCATCGGGCGGCGTCGACACCTACCACGTCGTCCACGACCGCGATGTGCCCGTACCGGCGGTCGTGACGTTGCTGGAGCGGCTGGTCCCGCTCTCGATCGACCTGGTCGCCGCCAAGCCGGAGACACCGTCGGCGCTGGAGGCCCTGCTGGACTTCTATCCGGGCATGACGGCCTACCTCGCCCACCGGCGGCGGTTCGACGACACCCGGGTCAGGACCCGGCTCGGGCCGACGGCGGCGTCGGCCCCGGTGAGCCTCGACTACCTCTGGTCCGGTCTGGCCCCGAGAGGCAGGCCCCTCGCCCCGGCGCCTCGCCCCGCCCCGGCCGTCCTTCCGTCCGCCCGGTACGCCTGACCAGCAGACGTCCTCTTCCGTTGGAGCCCTTGCGTGTCCGTCCTCGCCCTCCCCGACGCCTCCGCCGCGTCCCCGCCGGTCTTCTCGCCCGAGGGGATCACGGCCCGTGCCCGGCAGATCCGCAGACCGGTCCACGTCGTCAGTTCGCCGGACGGCCGTGAGCTGGGGCTCGCGACCGGTCCGGTACCCGGCGGCACGGTGCTCGGTACGCTGCCGCCGCTGTACCCGGAGTGGCTCGGCGGCCGTACCTTCTGCGAGGCGCACGGCGTCCGATTCCCCTATGTCGCGGGCGAGATGGCGAACGGCATCGCGACCACCCGGATGGTCGCGGCGATGGCGCACGCCGAGATGCTCGGCTTCTTCGGGGCGGGTGGGCTGGCCTACCCCGAGGTGGAGCGGTCCGTGCACGCGCTCGCGCGGGAGCTGGACTCCCGCGACAACTGGGGCGTCAACCTCATCCACTCCCCGGCCGAGCCGGAACTCGAGTTCCGCGTGGCCGAGTTGCTGGTGGGCGCCGGAGTCCCCCGGATCTCCGCCTCGGCGTTCATGGAGCTGACTCCGGCGGTCGTGCTCTGCTCCGCGCACGGGCTGCGCCGGGACGCGGCGGGCGCCGTCGTCCGGCGCACACGGCTGCTCGCCAAGGTCTCCAGGCCCGAGGTGGCCGAGCGGTTCCTCTCCCCCGCCCCGCGCGTGCTCCTTGACCATCTCGTCGCGCGGGGGAAGCTGACCCGGCAGGAGGCCGATCTGGCGGCCCTGGTGCCGGTGGCCGAGGACATCACGGTGGAGGCGGACAGCGGCGGGCACACCGACAACCGGCCACTGCAGGCCCTGCTGCCGAGGATCGCGGCCCTGCGCGACGAGCTGTGCCGCCGGTTCGGCTACCCCCGGCCGGTCCGCCTGGGCGCGGCGGGCGGCCTCGGCACACCGGACGCGGTGGCCGCCGCGTTCGCGCTCGGCGCGTCCTACGTCGTCACCGGGTCGGTGAACCAGACGGCCATCGAGGCGGGCCTGTCCGACGAGGCCAAGGCGATGCTCTGCGACGCCGACATCGCCGATGTGGCCATGGCCCCCGCGGCCGACATGTTCGAGCTGGGCGTGAAGCTGCAGGTCCTGGCCCGAGGCACGATGTTCGCCCAGCGGGCCGCCCGGCTCCACGCCGCTTACCGGGCCCACGGTTCGCTGGAGGAGATTCCGCCCGCGCTGCGGGCCCCGATCGAACGCGACGTGCTGCGTGCCCCGTTCGACGAGGTCTGGCAGCGCACGCGCGCGTTCTGGGAGCAGCGCGATCCTGGGGAGATCGCCCGTGCGCAGGCCGACCCGAAGCACCGCATGGCCCTGGTCTTCCGCTGGTACCTGGGGAGTTCCAGCCGGTGGGCGATCACCGGTGAGGCCTCGCGGCGGGCCGACTACCAGATCTGGTGCGGTCCGGCGATGGGCGCGTTCAACCGGTGGGTGGCCGGGACGTTCCTGGCCGAGCCGGCGAACCGGTCCGTGGTGCAGATCGCGCTCAACCTGCTCGAAGGGGCCGCGGTACTCACCCGCGCCCATCAACTGCGCACCTACGGAGTGCCCTTGACGGCCGAGGCGTTCAGCTACCCGCCGCGCGAGCTGGCGTGAGCGGGGCCGGCGCCGACGCGGCGTCAGCAGGGACAGCCCGACCCGGAGGAGAGAACGTGCCCGCCGCACCCCACCGCCAGGTCCCCGTCGCAGTGGTCGGCGTCGGGGCCCTCGCGCCCGGCGCGACGGACGCGGCCGGCTACTGGCGGATCGTGACCGGTGGCCGCGACCTGATGACCGAGGTGCCCGCCTCGCGCTGGAGCGTGGCGGACCACTACGACCCGGACCCGGCCGCGCCCGACAAGACGTACGCCCGCCGGGGCGCCTTCCTCCCCGAGGTGGACTTCGACCCGATGGCCTACGGGGTTCCCCCCGCCAATCTGCCGACGACGGACACCTCCCAGCTGCTCGCCCTGATGGTCGCCGACCAAGTGCTGAAGGACGCCGGCGGTCTGGACCGGGTCGACCGGGACCGGACCGGGGTCGTCCTCGGCGCCGCCGCGCTGGAACTGCTTCCGCACATGTACGGGCGCGCCCAGCGCCCGGTGTGGCTCGCGGCGCTGCGGGAGGGCGGACTCGGTGAGACCGAGGCACAGACCGTGTGCGACCGCATCTCGTCCCGCTTCGCACCGTGGCGGGAATCCACCTTCCCCGGGCTGCTGGGCAATGTCGTAGCCGGCCGGATCGCCAACCGGTTCGATCTGCATGGCATCAACCACACCACCGACGCCGCCTGTGCCAGTTCCCTGGCGGCCCTGTCCACGTCGGTGGCCGAGCTGTCCCTCGGGCGGGCCGACCTGGTGATCAGCGGAGGCGTGGACACCGGGAACGACATCGGCATGTTCCTGTGCTTCTCCAAGACACCCGCACTGTCCCCGAGCGGTGACTGCCGGCCGTTCTCGGCCGAGGCCGACGGCACCATGCTGGGCGAAGCCGTCGTCATGTACGCGTTGAAGCGGCTGTCCGACGCGGAACGGGACGGCGACCGGATCCACGCGGTGATCCGGGGCATCGGCACGTCGTCCGACGGCAGGAGCACGGCGATCTACGCCCCGCTCCCCGAGGGCCAGGCACGGGCGTTGCGACGGGCCTATGAGCAGGCGGGCTACGGGCCGGAGACCGTGGAGCTGGTGGAGGCGCACGGGACCGGCACGAAGGCCGGCGACACCGCCGAACTGGCCGCTCTCAGTGAGGTGTTCGGCGCGTCGGGCCGTGCGGACGGCCAGTGGTGCGCCATCGGATCGGTCAAGTCGCAGATCGGCCACACCAAGTGCGCCGCAGGCGCGGCGGGACTGCTCAAGGCCGTCATGGCCCTGCACCACAAGGTGCTGCCGCCGACCGTGAAGGTCGACCGGCCGAACCCGGCGGCCGCCGCTGCGGACGGCCCGTTCTACGTCAACACCGAGACCCGTCCGTGGGTCCGGCCCGCCGGGCATCCGCGCCGGGCGTCGGTGTCGAGCTTCGGGTTCGGCGGCAGCAACTTCCACGTCACGCTGGAGGAGTACGCGCCCCGGGGCGCCGGGGGCCGGACGGCTCTGCGCCACCGCTCCGCCCCGAGCGAGCTCTTCCTGTTCAGCGGCGACTCCCTGTCGGACCTCGTGGCGCCGAGTGCCGACGAGGACCGTCCGCCGGCCGCGTCGGCCAGGGAGAGCCACAGCTCCTTCTCGTCCGCCGCCCGGATGCGGCTGGCCGTCGTCGCCACGGATGTCGAGGACCTGCGGGAGAAGCACGCGCAGGCGGTCGCGCTGATCCGGCGGCAGCCCGGCGCCGCGTTCTCGACGCCCGCCGGTGTCCGGTACGCGTGCGGGGACGCCGGACCCGGCCGCATCGGCTTCCTGTTCCCGGGACAGGGGTCCCAGTACGTCGGGATGGGAGCCGGTCTCGCGATGCTGGCGCCGAGCGCGCAGGCCGTCTGGGACCGCCTCGGCGGCACCCGCTTCGACGGACTGCCCCTGCACCGGGCCGTGTTCCCGCCGCCTGCCTTCACCGACGGTGAGCGGGCGGCCCGGCGGGCCCTGCTGGATGCCACCGAGTGGGCGCAGCCCGCGCTGGCCGTGCACGCCCTCGCGCTTCTGGAGGTGGTGCGGGAGCTGGGGCTGCGGCCGGACTGCGTGGCCGGTCACAGCTTCGGCGAGCTGGTGGCGCTGCACTGCGCGGGTGTCATGGACGCCGGCTCGCTGGTGGATCTGGCCCGGCGCCGCGGTGAGCTGATGCGCGACGCGGCGGTCACCCCGGGCGGGATGCTGGCGGTGGCGGCGGACCGTTCGCACGTGGCCGGGGTACTGGCCGGCGGCGGGTTCGGTGACATCTGGCCGGCCAACCACAACTCCCCTCGCCAAGTCGTTCTTTCGGGGACGTCGGAGGCGATCGCGCGGGCCGAGGAGGCGCTGTCGGCCGACGGGACCGGAACCCGCCGGCTGGCGACTTCGACCGCCTTCCACAGCCCGCTCGTCCGGCCGGCCGTCGAGCCGCTCGCCGGGTATCTGCGCACGGTGCCTCTCACGGGGCCCCGGATCGAGGTCTACGGAAACGCGGACGCGGCGTCCTACCCGTCATCGCCCGACGAGGTGCGCGACCGGATCGCCGGCCATGTCGCCTCCCCGGTGCTCTTCCAGGACCAGATCGAGGCCATGTACGCGGCGGGCGTGCGGACCTTCGTCGAGGTCGGCGCCGGCGCCGCGCTGACCGGCCTGGTCGGACAGATCCTCGGCGACCGCGAACACGCGGCCGTTGCGCTGGACCGGCCGGCCCGGTCCGGCGCCGACACCCTGCACACCGCGCTCGGCGAACTCGCCGTACGCGGCGTCCCACTCGATCTCGACACCCTCTGGGCGCCGTACGCCCACGAGAGCCCAGCGAAGGAGCACGAGCCCCGAATGACCGTGAAGATCAGCGGAGCCAACTGCGGTCAGTTCCCTCCAGCCGGCGCCGCGTCCGCCGGACCGCCGCCCGCTCCGGCGGACGATCCCGGACGCGGGCCCGGGCCCGCCCCCGTACACGTATCCGCGTCCGACACCCCGGCGGCCCCCATGCCCGCGTACGTCCCCTCTCCGGCCCACGCCCCGCAGCCGTCGCAGGTCCCGGCCGCACCCACGCCGTGGCAGCCCGAGCCCGGACCGGCGTCGGAGGCCGGTGCTCCACAGGACTCCTGGGCCGGGGGCGGCGCCGACGGCAGCTGGTACGCCGCCGTCGAGAGCGTCCAGCGGCAGACGGCGCAGGCCCACGCGGCCTGCCAGCGCATGCTGACGGACAGCCATATCGCCTTCCTGCGGATGACCGAGACGACCCTGGCCGCGATGCTCGGCGTACCGCACCCGGGTGGGGCCGCTGACCTGCGCGCGGACACGGCCTCGGACACGCGCACCGGCGGAGACCTGGACGTGCCCGTCCCCCCGGCGCCGCTGCCGCTCCCCCGCTCCTCGTCACCACGACCCGTACCCGTACCGGCATCCGTGGCTTCGCCGGCCCCTTCGGTTCCTTCGGTTCCTTCGGTTCCTTCGGCTCAGGCCGTGGGGGTTGTTCAGGCAGCGGCGCCCGCCTCCGCACCGCCCGCCGCCCCCGCTCCGGACGAGGGCGCGACGCCGCTGTCGCCCTCGGAGCTGGAGGAGCTGCTGCTGTCCGTGGTGGCGCGGCTCACCGGCTACCCCACCGCCATGCTCAACATGGACATGGAGCTGGAGGCGGATCTGGGCGTCGACTCCATCAAGCGCGTCGAGATCCTCTCCGTCATGCGCCGCGAGGTGCCCGACGTCGGCGCGGGGGACATCAGCCGGCTCGGCAAGCTCCGTACGCTGCGCGAGATCGTCGACGCGCTCACCGACGGAGCCCCGCCCTCCGGGCCCACGGCACCGGAGGCCACCGAGCCCCCAGGGCCGCCCGGAATCACCGCAGTCACTGACATCAGCACGAACAGCACGGACACCGCAACCACCGAAGCCGCTGCCGGGGCATCCGCGCTGCCCGCCCCCCGCACCGGATCGGGCGAGCGGACGCCGCTGACGAGGCTGGTGCCCCTGACAGTGGATTCGCCGCCGTCCGGGCTGGCCACGGCCGGGCTGCTGGACGGTCCCGTCGTGGTGACCGGCGGCGGCACGGGCGGGTCCGCGATGGCCGGCCTCGTCGCGCGGAAGCTGACGGAACGGGGCGTGGACGCCACCGCCGCGGCGGAGGTGCCCGCGCAGGCGTACGGAGTCATCCATCTCGGCGCGCTCACGGCGGACACCACGCCGGACGGCGCGCGGGAGGTCCACCGGTCGGCGCTGCGGGCGGCGCGTGCGGTGTCGGCCGCACGGACGGCCGGGGGCGGCGGGCTGTTCGTGACCGTCCAGGACACCGGGGGCGACTTCGGGCTCGGCGGCGGCGAACCCGGCCGTGCGTGGCTGGGCGGGGTCGCGGGGCTGGCCCGGACGGCGGCGAAGGAGTGGCCGGACGCCTCGGTCAAGGTCATCGACTGCCAACGGGGCGGCCGGGACGACGAGGAGGTCGCCGCGGCGATCGTGCGGGAGCTGTTCGAGGGCGGCGCCGACCCGGAGGCGGGCCTGCGGGCGGACGGCACCCGTAGCCTTCTGCGGCTGGTACCCGGGCGGGTGACGCCCGGCGGCGCACCGAGGATCTCCTCCGATTCGGTGATCGTGGCCACCGGAGGGGCGCGCGGGGTGACCGCGGCCGCACTGCTCGACCTGGCCAGGACCCACCGTCCGCGGATCGTGCTGCTCGGCAGGACCGAACCGGCCGCCGAACCCGCCGGACTGGCGACGGCGACCGACGAACCGGCCCTCACCCGGCTGCTGGCTGAACGCTCCACCCCGGACACGGCGGACATCTCGCCCGCCCGGATCGTGGAGCGGGCCCGGGAGATCCTGGCCGCGCGCGAGGTGCGGGCGACCGTGGCGGGGCTGGAGGCCGCAGGGTCGCCCGTCCGGTACATCCGGGTGGACGCCCGTGACGGTGACGCCCTCGCCGCCGCCCTGCGCGACGTACGCGAGACGTGGGGGCCGGTCACCGGGATCGTGCACGGCGCGGGGGTCCTGGCCGACCGGCGGATCGCCGACAAGACCGACGAACAGGCCGAGTCGGTGATGTCCACCAAGGTGGACAGTCTGCGGGCGTTGCTGGCGGCGACGGCGGACGACCCGCTGGACACGATCTGCCTCTTCTCCTCGGTGGCCGCCGTGTTCGGCAATCCGGGGCAGAGCGACTACGCGATGGCCAACGAGGTCCTCCATCAGGTCGCGTCGGCCGAGCAGGCCCGCCGTCCCGGGTGTCTGGTGCGGTGCGTGGCCTGGGGCCCCTGGCAGGGCGGCATGGTCACCCCGGCGCTGGCCGCGCACTTCGGCCGCTCCGGAGTGCCGCTCATCGCCCTGGACCAGGGCGCCTCGGCCTTCACCGCCGAGCTGGACGGCGCCGCCGGTGAGGCCCGCGTCGTGCTGACCGCCGGGGACGGCCCGGCCGCGCTGTCCCCGGCGGGTGAACCGAGGCGGGCACAGTTGCTCGTCCCCTCCGACACCCTTCCGCAGCTGGCCGACCACGCGCCCGCCGGTGTTCCCGTGCTGCCCGTCGCCCTGGTCCTGAACTGGTTCGCGGCCGCGGCCACGGCCTGGCTGCCGGATGCCGGGCAGCTGGTTCTGCGCGATCTGCGGGTCTACCGGACGTACTCCCTGCCCGGACTTCCGGGCGAGGGACACCGGATCACCCTGCTCGGCAGCCGGGGCGCACCCGGTGCGTTCCCGGAGCTGGAGGCGGAGCTGCTGGGCGAGGACGGCCAGGCGCACTTCCGGGCGGTCCTGGACGCCGGGGACGGGGAGCCCGACGCTGCCGGCTGGGACACCCCGGAGGGCCTGAAGCCGCTCTCCCGGGCCGAGTCGTACGACGGGAAGGTGCTCTTCCACGGTCCCCGGTTCCAGGTACTGCGCTCGGTGCGCGGCGTCTCGGAGCACGGCGCCGAGGCGACCGTCGCGGGTCTGCGCGCCCTGGACTGGGCCGGTGAGCACTGGCCGCTCGATCCGGCCGCCGTGGACGGCGCGCTGCAACTCGCCCTGCTCTGGGGCGAGGAGGTGCTCGGAGCGGCGACGCTGCCGATGGCCGTCGCCGAGTGCCGGGTGCACCGGCGCGGCCCGGTCGACGGCACCGTGCGGTGTGTGGTGCGGGGCCGGAAGGCGCACGACACGGGGGCGCGCTGCGACGCGGCGCTCATCGACGCGGACGGGTCCGTCCGGCTGGAACTGATCGGTGTCGAACTCGTCCGCCGCCCCTCCTGACCGCACCCGGCCCCGGCCTCCGCCCCGCCGTGAAGTGAAGTGAGACCCGCATGCCTGTCGAACCCATCGCCGTCGTCGGCCGGGGCTGCGTGCTGCCCGGTGCGCTGGATCCGGACACGTTCTGGGAGAACATCGCCGCCGGCCGTCTGAGCCTGTCGGCCGCCCCCTCGGACCGGTGGCGGCTGCCGCGCCAGTGGGCCATGGGCTCGGTGGACGACCACCTCGACCGCACCTGGACCGATGTCGGCGGGTACGTCCGAGGGTTCGAATCGGTCTTCGATCCGGGCGGCTTCCGGATCTCCCCGGAGCGGATCGCTTCGCTGGACCCGCTCTTCCACTGGGTGCTGTACGGGGTCCGGCAGGCGCTCACCGAGGCGGGCCGCTCCGGCCCGTTGCCGCGCGGGGGGCTGGTGCTGGGGAACCTGTCGTATCCCACGCCCGCCGGGGCGGCCTTCGCCGAGCACGTCTGGCTGTCGGCGCAGCGCCCCGCGCTCCGGGACGCCCTGCTGAGCGGTGCGCGCCCCGACGCCCGTAACCGCTTCTCCTCCGGGCTGCCCGCCCGGATCGCCGCCCAGGCGCTCGGCCTCGGCGCCGGGGCGTGGTCCCTCGACGCCGCCTGCGCGTCCTCGTTGTACGCGATCAAGCTGGCGTGCGACCGGCTGCACGACGGCACGGCCGACCTGATGGTCGCCGGCGCGGTGAGCCGCCCCGATCCGCTCTACCTCCACGTGGGGTTCTGCGGGCTGTCCGCGACCAGCCGCACCGGGCGCAGCCGCCCGTTCCACCGGGACGCGGACGGGCTGGTGCACGGCGAGGGCGCCGGGTTCGTCGCGCTGATGCGGCTGTCCGAGGCGCGCGCCGCCGGTGTGCCGGTGCTCGGGGTGATCCGCGGCGTCGGGCTGTCCAACGACGGGCGTGGTTCGGGCCTGATCAGCCCGTCGGAGGAGGGCCAGGTACGGGCCATGCGGCTGGCGTACGACGTCGCGGGGGTCCCTCCCGAGTCGGTGTCGCTCGTCGAGTGCCATGCGACGGGGACTCCGGTCGGTGACGCGGTGGAGGCGCGCGGCATGGCCAGGGTCTTCGGGGCGGCGGACGACGTGCCGATCGGTTCGGCGAAGTCGAACGTCGGGCACCTGCTGGCCTCGGCGGGCGTGGCGGGGCTGTTGAAGGTGCTCGGCGCGATGCGCGCGGGGGTCCGTCCGGCGACGCTCGGCGCGCAGCAGCCGCTGGACGCGCTGGCGGGTACCCCGTTGCGGCTGCTGACCGCTGCGGAGGAGTGGACGGGGCAGCGGCGGGCCGCGGTGAGCGCCTTCGGGTTCGGCGGTACCAACGCCCACCTGATCGTCGACCCACCGGACGCCGTTCCCGTGTCCGCGGCCGGACACGGCGCAAGGGCGGAACGGGCACCGGTGGCGATCGTGGCCGTCGGCGCCAGGGTCGGCGAGGGTACGTCCGCCGAGGATCTGCGCCGGGCGGTGCTGGGGGGTGAACGGCGCGGCCCCGTCACGGAGATCCCCGTGGCACTGACGGACCTGTGCTTCCCGCCGCTGGCCCTGGAACGGGCCGTGCCCCATCAGCTCCTGGTGCTGGAGGCCGCCCGGGAGGCCGTACGGGGGGTGAGCCTGCCCCGCGAGCGGACCATGGTGGTCATCGGAACCGGAGTGGACCCCCAGGTGGCCCGCGCGGGTGCCCGCTGGCGGGTGCCGTTCTGGCTGGAGCGGTCGGGCGTGCACGTCACCGGCCCTTCGGCGGATTCCGCCCGGGGGGCGTTCACTGCGCCGATGACGTCGGAAGGGGTGGTGGGCAGCATGCCGAACCTCGCGGCGAACCGCATCAGCACCCAACTGGACCTGGCGGGACCCGGATTCACGGTGTCCGCCGAGGAGGCGTCCGGGCTGGTCGCACTGGAGCTCGCGGCGCGGGCCATCCGGTCGGGTGAGGCCGACGCCGCTCTCGTCGGTGCCACCGACCTGTCCTGCGAGGTGGTCCACCGGGCTGCCCTGCGGGAGCTCGGCCACCGGGACGAGCCCGGGGACGCGGCCGTCGTCCTGGTCCTCAAGCCCCTGGCTTCCGCGCGCAGGGACGGCGACACCGTCGTGGCCCTGCTGGATGAAGGTGCCGCCGGGGAACCCGACATGATCATCGGGGACGGCCCGGACGCGGTGTTCGACCCGTCGTCGGTCTTCGGGCGCGCCCATGCCGCGTCCGGGCTGGTCTCCGTCGCGGTCGCGGCGCTCTCCCTCCAGCACCGCGCGGTGCCCCGTCCCGGCGGGCCCGCGGATGCCGGTGCCTTCGCCCGGACGGCGCTGGCGGTGGCGCTGCCGCTGGAGGGGCCGGCCGCGAGCGTACGGCTGCGCGCGGAGGACGTCCTGCCGTGGCTGCGGGGTACGGCTCCGCGCCTGCACGTCTTCTCCGGGGCCGATCGTCAGGAGGTGCTGGCCGCGCTGGACTCCGGTACGCGTTCCTCGGCCGGCCCGGCCCGCCTCGCGCTCGTCGCCGACGGGGACACCGTGCCGGCCGGCCGCAGGGAAGCCGCCCGCCGCTGGCTGGCGGAGGGCGGGGTCCGCCCCGCCGACCTGCTGTACCGGGACGGTCCGGTCGGCGGGCAGACCGCCTTCGTCTACACGAACGGCTCGGCCGCGTACCCGGGGATGGGCCATGAACTGATGCTCGCCCTGCCGTCGCTGGGCGAGGCGGTACGGGAGGGGCACCACGAGATGACCGCCCGGCTGCGGTCCCGGCCGGAGCCGGGTGTCCTCGGGCAGATCTGGGCCGCCGCCGAACTGGCGGTCTCCCACACCGTTCTCAGCCGCGACCTGCTCGGGCTGCGGCCGGACGCCGCGCTCGGGTACTCCTCGGGCGAGTCGACGGCGCTGGTCGCGCTGGGGGCCTGGCCGGACTCCTCCGGGCTGTTCGAGGCCGTCCGGGACAGTGGTCTGTTCACGACCGAACTCACAGGTGAGCTGCGGGCGGTACGGCGCTACTGGCGGCAGCGGGGAATCCAGGGCTCGCGGTGGTCGAGCTATCTCGTCGGAGCACCGCTGGAGGCCGTCCGCGCGCAGATCGCGGCGGACGCCTCGGTCCACCTGATGGCGGTGAACGCGCCCGGTGTCTGCGTCATCGGCGGCGAGTCCGGGGCGTGTGCGGCGGCCGTGGCCAGGATCGGCGCCGACCGGGCGATCGAGCTGGACTACGACCTGGCGGCCCACGCACCGGAGTTGGCCGAGGTCGCGGAGGTGTGGCGCGAGGTCCACCGCCGTCCCACGGTCGAGGTGCCCGGGGTGCGGTTCTACAGCGGGGCCACCGGGCGGGCGTACCGGCCGACGGAGGAGCGGGCCGCCGAGGCGATCACCGCCCAGGGGCTCGACACGATCGACTTCGCGGCCACGGTCGAGCGGGCGTGGGCGGACGGCGTCCGGGTGTTCGTGGAGCACGGGCCACGGCGGCTGTGCACCGGCTGGATCAAGCGGGTGCTCGGCGGCCGGGAGCATGTGGCCGTCGCGCTGGACGCGTCCGAGGACACCGGGCTGCGGCAGCTGTGCCTCGCGGTCGGCGAACTCGTCGTCGCCGGAGTTCCGGTGCGGGCCGACGCGCTGTTCGCCCAGCTCGCCGAGGCCTCGGGCCGGCTCGCGCCGCCCGGCCCCGCCGTCACCATCGCCGTACCCCCGATCCCGTGCCTGCCTCCCCTGGAGCGTGCCGTGACCGTTCTGCCCCGGGCGCCCGAGCTGGCCCCCGTACCGGACCGGAGCCCCGTCCTGCCCGGCCCTTCCCCCACCGGGCCCGGCATCGCCGTACCCGCGCCCTCCTCCCCCGCAGCCTTCCGTGCGCGTGCGGCACGTACGGCGGGAGCCGGGGCCGTGGCCGCCCGGCACGCGCTTCACGTCGCCGAGCTGCACCAGGAGGTGATGGCCGCGCACACCGAGGCCCATCAGCGGTTCCTGCGGGTGTCGGCACTCGCCGTCCAGGCACTGACCGCCGCCGGCAGACCGGCAACCGGGCCCCGCGAAGCCGGCTCGATCCCAGCCAGAGACCCCGGGCCCACCGAGCCGGGCCCGGTCCCGGCGAGAGACCTCAGGCCGGGGCCGAAGTTCGACCGCGCCCAGCTGGAGCACCTCGCCTCCCGCGAGATCTCCGTCCTGTTCGGTCCGCGCTTCGCCGAACAGGACGGATACGCGGTTCAGACCCGGATGCCCGGACCGCCCATGCTGTTCGCCGACCGGGTCACCGGCATCGACGCGGTGCCCGCGGCGCTGACGATGACGGGTGCGGTGCGCACCGACGGGACGATCTGGACGGAGACCGACGTCCTGCCCGCCGGCTGGTACCTGGACTCCACGGGGCGCATGCCCGCCGGCGTACTGATCGAGGCGGGCCAGGCCGATCTGCTCCTGCTCAGCTGGCTGGGCGTCGACCTACTCAACCGGGGCGAGCGCGCCTACCGGCTGCTCGGCTGCGAGGTGACGTTCCACGGCACCCCGCCCGAGGCGGGCGACACCCTGTGCTTCGAGATTGATGTCGACGGCCACGCGGAGGCCGACGGTGTGCGGCTGGCGTTCTTCCACTACGACTGTTACGTGGACGGCGAACTGCGGCTCAGCGTCCGCGAGGGCCAGGCCGGGTTCTTCACCCCGGCGGAGCTCGCCGGCAGCGGCGGTGTCCGCTGGAACCCCGCCGAGCACGTGCCCGCTGACGGCCTGCCGCTCGACCCGCCGGCCGTGCGCTGCGAGCTGACCCGCTTCGGCCCGGACCGGTTGCTGGCCCTGGCGCAGGGGCGCCCGGCGGACTGCTTCGGGCCCGGCTGGGAGTCGACGGCTGCCCACGTAC
Source organism: Streptomyces sp. NPDC048462 (assembly GCF_043200175.1). Taxonomy (NCBI): domain Bacteria; kingdom Bacillati; phylum Actinomycetota; class Actinomycetes; order Kitasatosporales; family Streptomycetaceae; genus Streptomyces; species Streptomyces sp. NPDC048462. The sequence goes on along the minus strand of NZ_JBICXG010000003.1, from coordinate 17,411 downwards.
GCACGCCCACGCTGGACGTGAGCCGCCTGCGGCTGCTGGACGAGGTCGTCGCGTTCGACCCGGCCGGAGGACCGTGGGGGCGCGGGTATCTGCGCGCCGAGACCGCGCTCTCGCCCGACGACTGGTTCTTCACCGGGCATTTCAAGAACGATCCCTGTATGCCGGGCACTCTGATGCTCCAGGGCGGCCTCCAGGCGATGGCGTTCTACCTGACGGCCATGGGCTTCACGATCGACCGGGACGGCTGGCGCTTCGAACCGGTCACCGAACACCCCTCCAGTGCGATGTGCCGGGGCCAGGCGACCCCGGAGGGCCGACGGGTCGTCTACGAACTGTTCGTCACCGGCGTCTCCGGCGGACCGGTGCCGACGCTGCACGCGGATGTCCTCGGCTCGGTGGACGGGACGAAGGCGTTCCTGGGCCGCGGCATGGCGCTCCGGCTGGTCCCCGACTGGCCGCTGTCGCACTGGCGGCATTCGGGCCCGCCCACCGTGCAGACCGGTGGCGCCCCGGTGCCCCTGGCGCGGCTCGCCGGGACGGCCGGGCACCGGGAGGAGAAGCCGGTGGCTGTGGCGGCCGACGGTTTCCCCTTCGACCACGCCTCGCTGCTGGCCTGCGCCTGGGGCCGGCCGAGCGAGGCGTTCGGCGCCATGTACGAGCCGTTCGACGGCACCCGCAGGGTGGCCCGGCTCCCCGGCCCGCCGTACCACTTCATGAGCCGGATCGTGTCGGTGGACGGGCCGCAGGCCGGAATGCGGGAGGGCAGTGTCGTCGTCGCCGAGTACGACGTGCCGGACCGAGCCTGGTACTTCGAGGAGAGCGGCGGCCGCGCCATGCCGTTCGCCGTCCTGCTGGAGATCGCCCTGCAGCCCTGCGGGTGGCTTGCCTCGTACGTGGGCAGCGCGCTGACCAGCGAAACGGACCTGTTGTTCCGCAACCTCGACGGATCGGGAACGGTCACCGGCGAGGTCACTCCGGCGACCCGTACCATCCGCACCAGGGCCGAGCTGACGCGCGTCTCGCGCAGCGGCGACATGATCATCGAGTCCTTCCGGGTGGAGTGCACGGCCGACGACGTACCGGTCTACGAACTCACCACGGTCTTCGGCTACTTCCCGCGTTCGGCCTTCGACGACCAGCAGGGCCTGCCGACTTCGGCGGACGAGCGGGCCCGGCTCGGCGAGCCCTGCGGCCAGACCGTCGATCTGACCGTCCGCCCTGCCCGCTACTGCGCCGGGGAGCCGCGTCTGCCGGGCCCGATGCTGCTGATGCTGGACCGGATCACGGGTTACTGGCCGGACGGGGGAAGCGCGGGGCTCGGCCGGCTGCGGTCGGAGAAGGACGTGCGCGCCGACGCCTGGTTCTTCCGGGCCCACTTCTTCCAGGACCCGGTCCAGCCGGGCTCGTTGGGCATCGAGGCCATGTGCCAGCTCCTCCAGTACCACCTGCTCGAACGCGGCGCGGCCGACGGCGTCCCCGCCCCCGGGTTCGAGCCGGTGCTGCCCGGTCACGAGACGGCCTGGACGTACCGGGGCCAGATCACCCCGTCGAACCGGCTGATCCGGGTGGACATGGACATCGTGGCGAGCGGCACGGACGCGCGGGGTCCCTATGCCGTGGCCGACGCCGCCCTGTGGGGCGACGACACGTGCATCTACCGGGTGCGGGGCCTGGGTATGCGTGTGGTGCCGGGGGCGGGGAGCACGCCGTGAGGCGCTCCGGGCGCGGGAGCCCGGTGCCGGCCGGGGGCCGTCCGCCGCCGTTCCGCGGCGACCGGCCTTGAGTCTCCAGTCGGGGGAGACGTCAGGATGAGGGGCATGAACGACGCGACCCTCCACCCGATCGGGGAAGTTGCCCGGCTCACCGGTCTGTCGGTGAAGACGATCCGGTTCTACTCCGACTCGGGGGTGGTGCCGCTCGCCGCCCGCAGCCCCGCCGGATACCGGCTCTACGGCCTCGACGCACTGCTCCGCCTGGACCTCGTACGCACGTTGCGGGAGCTGGGCATGGACCTCGCCACCATCCGGCAGGTGCTGGACCGCAAGGTCTCGGTGGCGGAGGTGGCGGCGGTCCACGCCGATGCCGTGGATCTCCAGATCCGGACGTTGCGGCTGCGGCGCAGTGTCCTGCGAGCCGTGGCCGTCCACGGCTCCGGTCCCGAGGAGGCCAGTCTCATGCACAAGCTCACCCGCCTGACCGCAGCCGAACGCCGACGGCTGATCGACGACTTCATCGGCGCCACCTTCGGTACGGAACACGCCCACCTCGAACTCGCCGCCATGGTGCGCGCGGCTGCACCCGACCTTCCGGACGACCCCTCCCCCGAGCAGATCCGCGCGTGGGTGGAGCTCAACGAACTCATCGACGACGAGGACTTCCGCGACCACCTGCGCAGGACCGCTGAGCAGCGGACCGAGCACACGGAACCAGGTCTGCGGGGCGAGGTGCCCGAGCCCGTTCGCGAACTGGTCACCGCAGCGCGGGAAGCGGGCATAGACCCGCTCGGCCCTGAAGCCGGGCCGACCGTCCAGGGCATCGTCCAGCTGTTCGTACAGGCGTACCCGCATATCCCCGGGGCGGAGGTGGCGCCCCGGATGATCCAGCAGCTGGAGGCGACAGGCGATCCGCGCATGGAGCGGTACTGGCGGCTGGTGTGGGCGGTCAACGGCTGGCAGGTGCTGCCAGGTCTGCTGCCTGACCGGTCCTGGCTGCTCCGGGCGCTGCGCGCGGACCGCACCCCGTAGCGGGCCGAACGGCCGCTGCCCATCCGTGGCCGCCCCGTGGCCACCGCCGTCGGTGGCCGGTTGTGGCTGTCGGTGGCCGGTGGCCGTACGGCGCATGCCCTGCGCACGCGAACCGGCGTGTACGGCGGAGTGCGACGTGTGACGGGGTCGGGGCAGTGCCCCGTTCCGACCCCGCGCGCCCTGCCGATGACCACGGCCCGCCGCCATGATGAGCGAACGGCAGTGATCCGAGCGGCTCCGCACCCCTGCCCCGGCAGGCGGATTTGCGGTGGAAGGAATTCACCTTGTTGCTTCTCATCTCCCCGGACGGCGTCGACGAGGCCCTCGACTGCGCGAAGGCGGCGGAACACCTCGACATCGTCGATGTCAAGAAACCCGACGAGGGATCGCTCGGCGCGAACTTCCCGTGGGTCATCAGGGAGATCCGCGACGCGGTCCCGGCGGACAAGCCGGTCTCCGCCACCGTGGGGGACGTCCCGTACAAGCCCGGCACCGTGGCCCAGGCCGCGCTCGGCGCGGTCGTCTCCGGGGCCACCTACATCAAGGTCGGACTCTACGGATGCACGACGCCCGAGCAGGCCGTCGAGGTTATGCGCGGGGTCGTCCGCGCGGTGAAGGACTACCGGCCGGACGCGTTCGTCGTCGCCTCGGGGTATGCCGACGCACACCGGATCGGCTGCGTCAATCCGCTGGCGCTGCCCGACATCGCCCGTCGCTCCGGCTCCGACGCGGCCATGCTCGACACGGCGATCAAGGACGGTACGCGGCTGTTCGACCACGTACCGCCCGAGGTCTGCGCGGAGTTCGTCCGGCTGGCCCACGGGGCGGGCCTGCTCGCCGCCCTCGCCGGCAGCGTCAAGGCGGCAGACCTCGGGGCGCTGACCCGTATCGGCACCGACATCGTGGGGGTGCGCGGGGCGGTCTGCGAGGGAGGGGACCGCAACACCGGTCGGATTCGGCCGTCGTTGGTGGCCGCCTTCCGGGCCGAGATGGACCGGCATGCCCGGGAGCACGCCGCCACCGCTGCCGCCACCGCGAGCTGACCGCCCGGATGCCGAACTGCCGGCCCCGCCGCTGGCCCGGAGCCGGGGGCGGGCGTTTCGCCGTCGTCGATCCGGCGACGGGCGAGGCCTTCGACGACTCCCCCGACCAGCGGCCGGACGAGCTGGACGGCGTCGTCGGCCGGGCGGAGGAGGCCTGGCGCGGCTGGCGGGCCGACCCCGCCGCCCGCGCCGCGGCACTCCTCGCGGCGGCCGACGCCGTGGAGTCGGCCGCGCCCGGACTCGCGCCGCTCCTCACTCGTGAGCAGGGCAAACCCCTCGCCGAGTCGTACGCGGAGCTGGCCCGCACGGCGGCCCGCCTGCGCTACTTCGCAAGGGCCGCTCCCGGGCCCCGCCCCATCAGGGACGGCCGTCCGGTGCACAGCGAGATCCGCTGGCGGCCGCTCGGGCCGGTCGCCGCGATCGTCCCGTGGAACTTTCCCCTCCAGCTCGCGTCGGCGAAGTTCGCTCCGGCGCTCGCCGCGGGCAACACGGTGGTGCTGAAGCCGTCCCCGTTCACACCTCTCGCCACCAGGCTGCTGGTGTCCGTGGTCTCCGCCGCCCTGCCCGAGGACGTGCTGACGACCGTCACGGGCCGCGAACCGCTCGGCGCCCGCCTCGCGTCCCATCCGGGGATCCGCCATGTCACCTTCACCGGTTCCGTTCCCACCGGCCGGGCGGTCGCCGAGGGCGCGGCGGCCTCACTCGCCCGGGTCACGCTGGAGCTGGGCGGCAACGACGCGGCGATCCTGCTGGACGACGTGGATGTGGAACGGATCGCGGAACGGCTGTTCTGGGCGGCGTTCCGCAACTGCGGGCAGGTCTGCATGGCGGTCAAACGCGTCTACGCCCCGGCCCGGCTGCACTCACGCGTGGTCGAGGCCCTCGCGCACTACGCGAAGAGCGTGGTGGTCGGAGCGGGACTGAACCCGGACACGCGGCTGGGGCCGGTGAACAACGCCCCGCAGCTGGCCCGGATCGAGCACTGCACGGCCCAGGCCGTGTCGGACGGGGCCCGAGCCGTCTGCGGTGGTCACCGGCTGGACCGGCCGGGATACTTCTTCGCTCCGACGATCCTGACCGGTGTTCCGCCGAGCAGTGCCGTGGTGACGGAGGAGCAGTTCGGTCCCGTGCTGCCGGTACTGCCGTACGGGCACCTCGACGAGGCGGTCGAGGCGGCCAACAGCACCCGTTTCGGGCTGGGCGGCTCGGTGTGGGGAACGGACCTCGACCGGGCCGAGGCCGTCGCCGGCCGGCTTGAGTGCGGCACGGCGTGGATCAACCACCACGCGGAACTGTCCCTCGCCCAGCCCTTCGCGGGCATCAAGGAGAGCGGTGTCGGCGTCGCGGGCGGGCCGTGGGGGCTCTACGGGAACCTCAGACCGTTCGTCGTGCACCGTCCCCTGGAAGGGTGAGGATGAGGTTCGACGCGGCGGTACTGCGCGAGTACGAGGGGCCGTTCGCCGTCGAGGAGGTCGTCCTGGACACGGGGCCCGCCGAGGGCGAGGTGCTGGTCAGGATCGCGGGCTGCGGAATGTGCCGGACCGACCTCGCGGTGCGGCACTCGGCGGGCCGTTCACCGCTGCCGGCGGTGCTCGGCCACGAGGGGGCCGGGGTGGTGGTGGAGACGGGTGGCCCGGACACCGGGCTGAACCCCGGCGATCACGTCGTGCTGGGCTTCGACTCCTGCGGGCGCTGCCCGACGTGTCTGATCGGCGCCCCCGCCTACTGCGACTCCTTCGCCTCGCTCAATCTCTTCGGCGGCCGGACGGAGCACACGGCACGGTTCAGGGACGCTGCCGGCGGCGGGCTGGCCCCGCGCTGGTTCGGCCAGTCGTCGTTCGCCGCGTACGCGATGGTCCGGGCCCGCAACGCCGTGCGCGTCGATCCCTCGCTGCCCGTCGAGCTGCTCGGGCCCCTGGGCTGCGGCTTCCTGACCGGCGCCGGAGCCGTCCTCAACTCCTTCGGCGCAGGTCCCGGGGACACCCTGGCGGTGTTCGGTGCGGGGGCGGTGGGCCTGGCCGCGGTGATGGCGGCGACGGCCGCCGGTGCGGTGACCGTGGCCGTCGACCGGTTTCCCGAACGGCTGGCACTCGCCGAGCGGTTCGGTGCGATCCCGTTGCGTGCCGCACCGGCCGGCCTTGCCGACCGGATCCGGGCCCTGACCGGCGGTGGCGTCCAGTACGCACTGGACACCACGGGCTCCGCACCGCTGATCAACGACGCGCTCCGGGCGCTGCGCCCGACCGGTCATCTCGGGCTGGTGGCACGGCTGCGCACCACGCTGCCCATCGAACCCGGCTCACTCGACCGGGGCAGGCGCATCTCGCACATCTGTGAGGGGGATGCGGTGCCGCGGCTGTTGGTCCCGAGGCTGACCGGGCTGTGGCAGGCGGGCCGGTTCCCCTTCGATGAGCTGATCCGCACGTACCCGCTCGCCGACATCAACGAGGCCGAGCGCGACTGCGAGGCGGGCCGCGTGGTCAAGCCGGTGCTGATTCCGTAACGGGCGGACGGAAGGGGCCTGCCGACGGGACGGGCCGGGCCGCCCCGTCGGCAGGGTTGGCAGGGTCATGGACGGGGCTTGTTCGCGAACACCCACCGGTTGCCCGCGAGCGCGTCGTTGGCCTCCGGCAACGGGCCGCGTCCGTGGTGGCGGGTGAAGTCGAAGGGGGTGTGGACCGATGTCGACCAGCCCTTGCCGGTCAGATGTCCGGCGGAGTCCGGCCTCGGCCCCCTGTCGAACAGGCTGAGCAGGTCGATGCCGATCTGCTCGGTGGTCGAGGTGTAGAGGGGACTGTCGCGGTATTCCAGCAGGTCCTTGTCGAGTTTGACCTCGAACGCGAGGGCGCTTCCTCCCGCGCTCAACCGGTCCACCGTCTCGATGAGGCTCGTCTCGGCGGCGTCGGGCAGGTAGAACAACAGCCCTTCGGCCAGCCAGACACTGGGTGCGGCCGCGTCGAATCCGGCGTCGGTCAGTGCTCCTGCCCAGTCGGCGCGCAGATCGACCGGGACCGGTACGCGGGCCGCCTTCGGTTCGGCGGAGAGCCCGTCGAGCACCTCGTGTTTGAAGGCCAGCACGCCGTCTCTGTCGACCTCGAAGATCGCACAGCCGGGCGGCCAGTCGAGCCGGAACGCGCGGGAGTCCAACCCGGCCCCCAGCAGCACCACTTGGCGGGCGCCCGCCTCCACCGACCGGAGGAGGAAGTCGTCGAGGACCCTCGTCCGCAGCCCGAAGTAGCGCGCGAACCGCCCCCAGAGCGGGTTCGCGTCGCCGTCGGGAACCTGCTGAAGGCGCACCGGCCAGCTCGCGCACGCCGGTGCGGCGAGCACGAAGTGTTCCGCGAAGACGTCCCGGGCCAGAGGGTCCTGGCGATGGGTCTCGATCGCACGGGCCGCGGCGACCAGAAGGGCGGTCAGGCCGACGCCTCCGTCCACCCCGCCCGTTTCTCCCGCCCCGCCGGCTTCTTCCGTCCCGCCGGTTTCTCCCATCTCTTCGACCGTCCCCACCCCGTTCACCATTCCCACCCGTTCACGCCTTCCGTCCCTTCGATTCCGTTGCTCCGATACTCCGTGCCGGTCACGCGCCCTCCTGAGGCGTATGGAGACCACGAACAGCGAGGAATCGGAATGACAATTCCGATCCCGGCCGGACAAGGATTCCCAATTTCAGACCTCCACGCTCCCGACGAGGTGGTCGCCAGGGATTCCGGCCTTTTCCGGACTGTAGAAGTCCTTGATACCGACCACCCAGGACATCACCTCGATGCGGTCGGAATCCGAGGGCTCGAAGGCGTCGAAGAGAGCATCGATGTTCGGGCGCTCGAAACCGATCGCGATCATCAGCGCCATGAAGAGGGGCCGCTCGATGAGACCGTCACCGTCCGGGTCGCCCAGCGCGGCGAGCGACTCGGCGAAGTCGCCGATCGTCGCGTCGAAACGCTCAGGTGACAGCACGCATGCCGCGTACTCGTCGAAGGTGATCATCCCATCACCGTCGGCGTCGAGTTCGGTGCTCAGGGTCGACCAGTACCGCCGGAAGGCGGCCACCATCGCACCCTTCGCCGCATCGTCGGAATCGGGTGCCACCTCGACGACACGACGCGCCATGATGTCGAAGTCCTCGGCATCGAGAACACCATTTCCGTTGGCGTCGAGCAGCGAGAAAACAAGCCTGACCCGATTGGTCGCCTCTACACGCACAGCCCAGCCACCTTTCTTCTGACCGAACCATGCCGGCGGCCAGAAGGAATATACGAACGATCGGTCACCGCACTTACCGGCCCCGCCAGGAATTCAGAACCTGAACTCCTGGCTGCGAACTCCCGAACGGGAACTCCGGCCGCCCCTTTACTATCCGGCCGCCGATCACCCCTGCATGAAAAATCCATGTCGATTCACCTGAACGGGTGCATTTCGCTCAGATGATGTGTACCGCGAACAATCCGGCACCCCGCGTGCGGCGGAAGCGACGCACCCCACCCCGACGACCGGCCCGACGCCCGTCCCGCCCGGCGGAGTTGCGGCCGTGACGCTGGCGCCCCGTGGAGAGACCGTACGAATGTGACGCGAGGGGGTAGGCCGCCGCCCGCTCTTGTTATACCTTCCGTCCAACAGCTTGCTAGACGCCACGTCTAATAAGCGAGGTCGGTGTTCGGTGGCCGGCTGCCCCATCGAGGGGGCAGGGGTGAGGCAGCACACCGGGCGCCGTCGGATCGATCCCTCTCGATTCAAGGAGCCGCAGCATGGCAAGCAGCACTGTTCGGCCGGAGGACCAGAACCAGGACCGGGCCGCCGGGCAGGACGTCGCCCGGCGTCTGCTCGACTCGGCAGCGAAGCTGTCGTACGACCCGGCCGCCGAGGTGGACTGGGAGACCCCGCTGGACCCGGACCACCACGGCGCGAGCCCCGAGTGGAGCACGCTCTACGGGACCCCGTACTGGCGGGAGTTGACCGAGGTCCAGCGCAAGGCGCTGACCCGCCAGGAGGCCGCGTCCGTCGCCAGCACGGGCATCTGGTTCGAGATGATCCTGCAGCAGATGGTTCTGCGGGACATGTACGCGAAGGACCCCACCGACCTGCGGTTCCAGTGGGCGCTCACCGAGGTGGCCGACGAGTGCCGGCACTCCATCATGTTCGCCAGGGGCGCGGCGAAGCTCGGCGCCCCGGCCTACCGGCCGCACCGCGCGGTGGTCGAACTGGGCAGGGCCTTCAAGACACTTGCGTTCGGAGAGGCCGCCTACGCCGCGATCCTGGTCGCCGAGGAGGTTCTCGACGTCATGCAGCGCGACTGGATGCGGGACGAACGGGTCGCACCCTTCGTCCGCACCATCAACAACATCCATGTGGTCGAGGAGTCACGGCACATGAAGTTCGCCCGCGACGAGACCCGCAGGCGCCTGCGGAACGCGGGTCCGGTGCGCCGGCACATCAACTCCCTCGTGGTCGCGATCGCCTCGTACTACATCGTCACCAGCATGGTGAACCGGGACGTCTACGCCAACGCCGGACTCGACAGCGAGCGCGCCCGCAGCGAGGCCGCGACCAACGAGCACCACAAGTCGCTGATGCGTTCCAGCTGTTCGGGCCTGATGGAGTTCCTCGCCTCGGCCAGGCTCCTCACGGGGCCCGCGCTCTTCTTCTACAAGCGCGCCTCCCTGATCTGATCCGATCCGCGCGCCCCACCGACCGAGCCGACGAGATGACGAGATGACCTACGCCATCACCCAGACCTGTTGCAGCGATGCCACCTGCGTCGCCGTGTGCCCCGTCAACTGCATTCACCCGACCCCGCGGGAACCGGACTTCGGCAGCACCGAGATGCTCTACGTCGATCCGGCGACCTGCATAGACTGCGGCGCCTGCGCGGATGCCTGCCCGGTCGACGCCGTCGTCCCGGTGGACAGCCTCTTCGGGGCGCACCAGGAGTACGCCGCGATCAACGCCGCCTACTTCGAGGACCGGGAGCCGGAGCCGGTCGCCGGACCGAACTTCCACGCCTGGGCCGAGCCCGCGTTCCCGCGCAGCCTGCCGTCCGACTTCGCGCCGATCCGGGTGGCGGTCGTGGGCACCGGGCCGGCCGGGATGTACGCCGCGGAGGACCTGCTGCTGCACACCAACGCCGAGGTCACACTGGTGGACCGGCTGCCGGTGGCGGGCGGCCTCGTCCGGTACGGCGTCGCGCCCGACCACCCGGCGACGAGGAAGGCGGGCGAGACCTTCGCGCGCTTCCACGCGCACCCCCGGGTACGGATGACCCTGGGCGTCGAGGTCGGCCGGGACATCACCGCGCAGGAGCTCGCCGCGCACCACGACGCGGTGATCTACGCGGTCGGCGCCTCCACCGCGCGGCGGCTCGGCATTCCGGGTGAGGACCTGCCGGGCAGCATCTCGGCCACCTCGTTCGTGTCCTGGTACAACGCCCACCCGGAAACGCCCCCGGAGACCGTCGCCCTGACGGCGGACCGGGTGGTCGTCGCCGGGAACGGCAACGTCGCGCTCGACGTCGCGCGCATCCTCGTCACGGATCCGGCCGCCCTGGCCGGCACGGACATCGCCGGTCACGCGCTGGCGGCCCTGCGGGACTCACAGGTACGCGAGGTGGTGCTGCTGGGGCGGCGCGGCCCGGAACACACGGCCTGCACCGCCTCCGAGCTGCTCGCCCTCAAGCATCTGCCGGGTGTGGAGCTGGTCGTCGACGACAGCGATCCGAGGACCGGCACGGCGATCGACAGCGCCGCGCCGGGCGAGAAGGCCGCGCTCTTCCAGGGCGTGCCCCGGGAGGCGGCCGGCCGGTCGCTCTCCCCCGCCGCCGGACGGCGCATCGTCTTCCGCTTCCACACGGCCCCGGTGGAAGTGCTCGGCCGGGACCACGTCGAGGCCGTGCGGGTGACGTGCGCCGGGCACCAGCGGGAGATACCGGCGGGCCTGTTCCTGCGGGCGATCGGATACCGCGGTCTGCCGGTGCCGGGGCTGCCCTTCGACGAGACGACCGGGACGGTGCCGCACGAGGGCGGCCGGGTGACGGGCCTGCCGGCGACGTACGTCGTCGGCTGGATCAAGCGGGGCCCGTCGGGCGGCATCGGGGCCAATCGCACCTGCGCCGCCGAGACCGTGGGCAGCCTCCTGGCGGACGCCGTCGCGGGCGTGCTGCCCTCCCCCGCTCCCCCGGCCAGGGCGTTCCACCGCCTCGCCCGGAGCCGCGGCCGCGATGTCGTCGACGCCCGCGGGCTGGCGGCCATCGAACGGGCAGAGCTGGCGGGCGGCCGCGAGCAGGGCCGCCCGAGGGTCAGACTGGCCACGGTGCCCGCACTCGTCGCGGCGGCGAAGGGCGGCCGCGGCAGACCGTCGAACTGACCCGGCAGGCAGGCCTGCCGGATCGGGCGCCCCGCCGGATCAGAACTCTTCGAGGCCGGGGTCGGCCGGCGCCGGCACCTGCCCCTTGGCCCGCCTGCCGACGACGGCGGCCGCCGCGACCGCGCCGCCCGCGAAGGCCAGAGCCACCGTCCAGGGCCGGTTGAACACATGACAGGTGGCCTGGTCCACGGAGTAGCGGCCGGGGCCGGTGAGCCCGATCGCCGCGGCGGTGAACCCGAGGAAGGCCGGGTACTCGTAACCGCCGCCCTGCGCGAAGAAGCCGGCGGGCGCGTGGACGGCCACGGCTCCCGCCATCGCGCCGGCCGCCGCCGCTCCGGCCGCCGGGGTGGCGAGGCCCAGGGCCAGCAGGACGCCGCCGCCGGCCTCGCCGAGTCCCGCCGCGACGGCGCTGTGCTTCGGCGGGTGGAAGCCCATCGCCTCCATCGCCGCGGTGGTGCCCTCGATGCCTCCGCCGCCGAACCAGCCGGCCAGTTTCTGGCTGCCGTGCGCGGCCAGCACCGCGCCGGTCCCGACACGCAGGAGAAGCAGGCCGAGGTCACGACGGTTCACGCTGCCCATGAGGTTCTCCGGGGAGGTTTCGGGGCCCGCCGCGGACTGACGGACCTCAGGTGCGGTACGGGTCCACTCTCGGCGCCGCCGCGTCCCGAGGGGTCACGTTGTTACGCCGTCCGGGGCACCGCCGGAGGGCACGTGACTCGTGACACAGTGCGGCGTACGTCATTATGCAACTTGTTGCACAAGGGCGTCCCGGTGCTCTAGAACTGGTGCGACGACACTGCGCGAGGAGCCGCCGCATGAGCCCGTACCCGCATCTGCTGAGCCCGCTCGACCTCGGGTTCACCACCCTCCCGAACCGGGTCCTGATGGGGTCGATGCACATCGGCCTGGAAGAGGTCGAGCACGGCTTCGAGCGCATGGCCGCGTTCTACGCCGCCCGCGCCCGGGGCGGTGTGGGCCTGATGGTCACCGGCGGCATCGCGCCGAACGACGCGGGCTGCACGTTCCCCGGCGGCGCCAAGATGACCACGGAGGCGGAGGCCGCGCAGCATGCCCGGGTGACCTCGGCGGTGCACGAGGCGGGCGGCCGGATCGCCATGCAGATCCTGCACTTCGGGCGTTACGCGCACCATCCGGGACTGGTGGCGCCGAGTGCCGTCCAGGCGCCCATCAGCGCGTTCACGCCGCACGCGCTGAGCGAGGACGAGGTCGAGTCGACGATTGAGGACTTCGTCACGGCGGCCGCGCTGGCGCAGCGCGCGGGTTACGACGGCGTAGAGATCATGGGCTCCGAGGGCTACCTGATCAATGAGTTCATCGCCGCCGCGACCAATCACCGCGACGACCGCTGGGGCGGCTCGTACGAGAACCGCATCCGCTTCCCCGTCGAGATCGTGCGCAGGGTCCGTGAGCGGGTCGGGAGCGACTTCATCCTGATCTACCGGCTCTCGATGCTGGACCTGGTGCCCGGCGGGTCGTCGCTGGAGGAGGTCGTGCACCTCGCCCGGGAGATCGAGGCGGCCGGTGCGACGATCATCAACACCGGCATCGGCTGGCACGAGGCCCGTATCCCGACCATCGCGACGTCGGTGCCGCGCGGCGCCTTCACCTGGGTGACCCAGAAGGTGCGCGGCGCCGTCTCCGTACCGTTGGTGACGAGCAACCGGATCAACACCCCGGAGGTCGCGGAGGAGATCCTGGCGGCGGGGCGCGCGGACATGGTGTCGATGGCCCGGCCGTTCCTGGCGGACCCGGACTTCGTCGTGAAGGCGAGCGAGGGCCGCGCGGACGCGATCAACACCTGCATCGGCTGCAACCAGGCCTGTCTGGACCACATCTTCAGCGGCAAGGTCACCTCCTGCCTGGTCAATCCGAGGGCGTGCCACGAGACGGAACTCACCTTGTCGCCGACGCGCACGCGTAAGCGGGTCGCGGTCGTCGGTGCCGGTCCGGCAGGGCTCGCCTGTGCCGTGACGGCGGCCGAGCGCGGACACGCGGTGACGCTGTTCGACGCGGCGGACGAGATCGGCGGCCAGCTCAACGTGGCGCGCCGGGTGCCGGGCAAGGAGGAGTTCAACGAGACGCTGCGCTACTTCCGTACCCGGCTCGCGGAGGAGGAGGTCGGGCTCCGGCTCGGCACCACGGCGACCGCGGAACAGCTCGACGGCTTCGACGAGGTCGTCCTGGCCACCGGGGTCACCCCGCGCACGCCCGCGATCCCGGGCGTGGACCACCCCAGCGTGGTCAGCTACCTCGACGTCCTGCGCCACGGGGCGCCGGTGGGCGACCGGGTCGCGCTCGTCGGGGCGGGCGGGATCGGTTTCGACGTGGCCGAGTTCCTGACGGACGGCGGGGACGCGGCGAGTCTGGACCCGGAGGCGTTCTTCCGGCAGTGGGGCGTCGACACCGAGTACCGGGAGCGGGGCGGCCTGGGCACCGCCGAGCGCCCGAAGGCTCCGCGCACGGTCCATCTGCTCCAGCGCAAGGCGAGCAAGGTCGGCGCGGGCCTCGGGAAGACGACGGGCTGGATCCACCGCACCGAGCTCCGCCACCGCGGCGTCACGATGCTCGCGGGAGTCGGCTACGACCGGATCGACGACGAGGGCCTGCACATGACGGTCGACGGTGAGCGGCACCTGCTGCCGGTCGACACGATCGTGCTCTGCGCCGGCCAGGAGCCCCGCCGCGACCTGTACGAGGAGCTGCTCGCCGCGGGCCGTCCGGCGCATCTCATCGGCGGCGCGGACGTCGCGGCCGAGCTGGACGCCAAGAGGGCGATCCGCCAGGGCACCGAACTCGCCGCCTCGCTCTGACCGGGCGCCCCGGGGCAGGCCGGGCAGCCGGCCGGCCGTCTCTAGGATGCACCCCATGTCACTCCCGCACGCGATCCTCACCGCCCTCCTCGAAAAGCCTTCGTCGGGGCTGGAGCTGACCCGCAGGTTCGACCGGTCGATCGGCTACTTCTGGTCGGCCACCCACCAGCAGATCTACCGTGAGCTGGGAAAGCTGGAGCGGGCCGGGCAGATCAGGGCGCTCGTACCGGCGCAGCCGGCCCGGGGGCAGAAGAAGGAGTACGAGGTACTGCCGGCGGGCCGCGAGGAACTGTCCGCGTGGGTGGGCCGCCCGGAGGACCCGAGGCAGGTCCGGGACCCGCTGCTGCTGCGGATGCGGGCGGCGGCGGTCGTCGGGGCGCCCGGTCTCGACGCGGAGCTGCGCCGTCATCTCGCCCTGCACAGGCGGCAGCTCGCGGAGTATCTGGAGATCGAGGAGCGGGACTTCCCGCCGGAGCGCACCGCTGCGGAGGACCGGCTGCGGCATCTGGTGCTGCGGGGAGGCATCGATCTGGAGAGCTTCTGGATCGGCTGGCTGACCCGCGCGCTGGCCGATGGCGGCGTCCCGGCGGCGCCGCCACGGCCGCAGTAACCGGGCCGGCCGCGGCGCTCGGGGCGGCGGCCTGCACTCCGTGCCCGGGGTTTTCGCCGCACGCCTCAGGACCGGCCGGCCCTGATCCTGCGCAGGTGCCCGTGTTCCGGGCGGAGGGCGCGGGGACTCCTGATGACCACCCTCGACGGTACGGGGACACCCGGTTCGGGCGCGGCGGGCACCGGCGCGGCGACGGGCGCCGCCCCGGCCTGGGCGCGGCTGAGCAGGAACACTCCGCGGGTCGCGGCGGCCGCGCCCAGCAGCGCCGCGAACAGGCTGATCGTGCCGCCCTGGAGGCGCTCCCCCAGCAGGGCGAGGCCGATGGCCGCCGCCGCGACGGGGTTGGCGAGGGTGACCACGGCGAGCGGTGCGCCGAGGCCGCCTCGGTAGGCCGTCTGGGAGAGCAGCAGCCCGCCCATCGCGAACGCCGAGACGAGGGTCGCGACGACGACCAGGCGCCAGCTGAACAGCGGGCCCGTGGTGTGGTCGGTGACGGCGACCGTGAGCGTCTGGGTGAGCGCGGAGGCGACGCCGGAGGTGATGCCGGAGGCCGCCGCGTGCCGCAGTCCCGGGCGGGCGCCCGGGCGGCTGAGGCCGGCGACGACCGCCATGGTTCCGGCGCCCACCGCCAGTGCCTCGACCAGGCTGAGGGTCTCGTGCGGGGCGGAGCCTCCCGAGGCCGTCAGCAGGGCGCCGAGGCCGAGCAGGGTGAGGAGGGTGCCGCGCCACTCGGTCGTGGAGACGCGGCGGCCGGCCGCGCGGGCGCCCAGCGGGACGGCGGCGACCAGGGTGAGGGCGCCGAGCGGCTGGACGAGGGTGAGCGGGCCGTACTTGAGCGCGGCGACGTGCAGCAGCGCGCCGCCGGCGTTCAGCCCGACGGACGACCACCACGCCCCGCGCGCGAGGAGCCGGAGCGTTCCGGTGCCGGGTGCGGTGCGTCCGGCGAGCCGTGCCTGGGCGACCGCGGCCGACGCGTACGCGGCGGCGGAGACGAGGGACAGCGCGACGGCGATCAGGGTGGCGTTCATCGTCCGGCTCTGGACGCGGCGTAGGACGAGGAGCGGCCGATCGCCCCCGCGGGGACGGCGTACGGGCCGGCGGCGGTGGCCGGCCAGGGGATGTGGGGCCGGACCGGCTCCGTGCGCGGCAGGCGCAGGGCGGCGAAGGCCACCGAGAGCAGTGCGGCGACCACGATCGAGTCGAGCCAGTAGTGGTTGGCGGTGCCGACTATGACGAACAGGGTGATCGCCGGGTGCAGCAGCCACAGCCGGCGCCACCGCGATCGGGTGGCGACGACGAGGCCGACGCCGACCATGACCGCCCAGCCGAAGTGCAGTGAGGGCATCGCCGCGAACTGGTTCGCCATCGAGTCGGTGGCGGGCGTCGACCCGTAGACCGTGGGCCCGTACACCTGCCCGGTGTCCACGAGGCCGGTCGCGGCGAGCAGCCGGGGCGGGGCGAGCGGGAAGACCAGGTGCAGGGCGAGTGCGGCGCCGGTGAGGACGGCGAGGATGCGGCGCGACCAGACGTAGTGGTGCGGACGGCGCCAGTACAGCCAGCCGAGGAAGAGCAGGGTGGCCGGGAAGTGCACGGTGGCGTAGTAGGTGTTCGCCAGGTGGATCAGTGTCTCGTTGTGGAGCAGCAGCCCTTGTACGGCTCCCTCGCCGGGCAGGTGTGCCGCGCGTTCGAGGTCCCAGACGTGTCCGGCGTTGTGGAACGCCTCATCGACGTGACCGTTGGCCGCCTGGCGGCCGAACTTGTAGATCACGAAGAGTCCTGCGACGAGAAGAAGCTCGCGGACGAGGGGCGGTCGGGCAGCGCTGTCCGGCTCCTGATCTGCGGGCCTGATACCGGCGAACATCACCCGGTGCCCCTTTGCTGACGAAGCGGTGTTACGGCGGCATGGACCAGCCCATGCCGTATCGATACGCCAGTGTACCGATACGGGAGCGTATCGGAACACTCGCGTATCGGTACACTGGCGTATCGATGGACCTCGTCGCAGAGTCGCAGAGAGGGAACGCGCATGTCGTCGCAGGAAACCGAGCAGGAGACGGCCACCGCGCCACGCCGCTCGAAGATCACGCCGGAGCGGGCCCAGGAGCTCTACACGGCAGTGCTCGACATGCTCAGGGAGAGCGGCTACGAGTCGCTCACCATGGAGGGCGTCGCCTCCCGGTCGCGCTGCGGCAAATCCACGCTCTACCGGCAGTGGGGCTCCAAGCCGGAACTGGTCGTCGCCGCCCTGCACGGCACCCGGCGCGGGCTGCTGCCGAGGATCGACACGGGCACCCTGGCGGGAGATCTGCGCGCGGCGGCCAAGGCCATCGGTGAGGGTTCGGGGCGCGACACCACGCTGATGCTGGCCCTGAGCCATGCCGCGCTACAGAGCCCCGAGCTGCTGTGCGCGCTGCGCGAGGCGCTGATCCTGCCGGAGCTGGCGGCGCTGGACGCCATGGTCAGGCGCGGCGTGGAGCGTGGCGAAGTGGCGGCGGACAACCCCGCCACGGAGTTCGTCCCGGCCCAGCTGCTCGGCGTGATGCGCGCCCGACCCCTGCTGGAGGGGGCCGTGGCGGACGAGACCTTCCTGGTCCGCTTCGTGGAGGGCGCCGTCCTTCCCGCACTCGGCCTGGACGCGCACGCGCCCGGGTCCTG
Source organism: Streptomyces sp. NPDC048462 (assembly GCF_043200175.1). NCBI lineage: Bacteria > Bacillati > Actinomycetota > Actinomycetes > Kitasatosporales > Streptomycetaceae > Streptomyces > Streptomyces sp. NPDC048462. The sequence goes on along the minus strand of NZ_JBICXG010000003.1, from coordinate 175 downwards.
ACAGACGTGGGCCGTCGCCCCAGCGGATGACGACGGCCCGCCCGCGCCGCACCGTGGGGACGGGGGCGGCGCACCTCCGGGGGGGGGGGGGGGGGGGGGGGGGGGGGGGGCGGGGGGGGGGGGGGGGGGGGGCCCGCCCCCCCGCGCCCCGCCCCCCGGCCTCGGCCGCGGGGAG
>NZ_JBICXG010000002.1:520816-669631 GCF_043200175.1 Streptomyces sp. NPDC048462 | reverse complement strand
TCCTTGGGGCCGCCCCAGTCGCCCGCGGTCAGCCACATGCCGGAGCGGCTGAAGACCTCGCGCTCGTGGGCGAAGTAGATCTGCGGGAGCTCGATGCCCTCGCGCTCGATGTACTGCCACACGTCGAGCTCGGTCCAGTTGGAGATCGGGAACACCCGGACGTGCTCACCGGCGGCGTGCCGGCCGTTGTACAGCTGCCACAGCTCGGGGCGCTGGCGGCGCGGGTCCCACTGGGAGAACTCGTCGCGCAGCGAGAAGACCCGCTCCTTGGCGCGCGCCTTCTCCTCGTCGCGGCGGCCGCCGCCGAACACCGCGTCGAAGCGGTGCCGCTGGATCGCCTCGGTCAGCGGCACGGTCTGCAGCGGGTTGCGGGTGCCGTCGGGGCGCTCACGGAGCTTCCCGGCGTCGATGTACTCCTGGACGGAGGCGACGTGCAGCCGCAGCCCGTGCTCGGCGACCGTGCGGTCGCGGTACTCCAGGACCTCGGGGAAGTTGTGCCCGGTGTCCACGTGCAGCAGCGTGAACGGCACCGGCGCGGGCGCGAACGCCTTGAGCGCCAGGTGCAGCATCAGGATCGAGTCCTTGCCGCCGGAGAACAGGATCACCGGCCGCTCGAACTCCCCCGCCACCTCACGGAAGATGTGCACCGCCTCCGACTCCAGGGAGTCCAGGTGGCTGAGTGCGTACGGATTGTCGGTGCCTTCCGACACAGTCGCGACGGTCGTCACGCTGCACCCCTCTCGCTCAGCAGCGCGTACAGCTCCGCCGCGGACTCCTGCACGGACTGCCGGTGCGACTCGATCCGCAGGTCCGGCGACTCGGGAGCCTCGTAGGGGTCGTCCACCCCGGTCAGCCCGCTGATCTCGCCCGCCGCCTGCTTGGCGTAAAGCCCCTTCACGTCGCGCACCGAGCACACCTCGACCGGAGTCGCGACGTGCACCTCCAGGTACGCGGTGCCTTCGGCCTGGTGCCGCTTGCGGACCGCCTCCCGGCTGTCCGCGTACGGCGCGATGACCGGGACGAGCACCTTCACGCCGTTGGCCGCCAGCAGTCCGGCGACGAAGCCGATCCGGGCCACGTTGGTGTGCCGGTCCTCGCGGGAGAAGCCGAGGCCCGCGGAGAGGAACTCCCGGATCTCGTCGCCGTCGAGGACCTCCACGCGGTGGCCCTCGCCGCGCAGCTGCCCGGCGAGTTCACGGGCGATGGTGGTCTTGCCCGCGCTCGGCAGACCGGTCAGCCAGATGGTGGCTCCCGTCTCCGTCACGCTCATCGAAGTCTCCTGATCAGTCGTCATCAGCCGTGCAGCCCGCACTCGGTCTTGCCGCTGCCGGCCCAGCGGCCGGCGCGTGCGTCCTCGCCCTCCAGTACCCGGCGGGTGCAGGGCGCGCATCCCACCGAGGCGTAACCGTCCATCAGCAGCGGGTTGGTGAGTACTCCGTGCTCCGCCACGTAGGCGTCCACGTCGTCCTGGCTCCAGCGGGCGATCGGCGAGACCTTGACCTTCTGCCGCTTCTCGTCCCAGCCGACCACCGGGGTGTTCGCCCGGGTGGGGGACTCGTCGCGGCGCAGCCCGGTCGCCCAGGCCGTGTACGAGGTCAGGCCCTCTTCGAGGGGCTTGACCTTGCGCAGCTTGCAGCAGAGGTCGGGGTCCCGGTCGTGCAGCCTCGGCCCGTACTCGGCGTCCTGCTCGGCCACGGTCCGGCGCGGGGTCAGGGTGATGACGTTGACGTCCATCACCGCCTCCACCGCGTCGCGGGTGCCGATCGTCTCGGGGAAGTGGTAGCCGGTGTCGAGGAAGACCACGTCCACGCCGGGCAGGGCCCGGGAGGCGAGGTGGGCGACGACCGCGTCCTCCATCGAGGAGGTGACGCAGAACCGGGGTCCGAAGGTGCGGGTGGCCCACTGCAGGATCTCCGGTGCGGAGGCGTCCTCCAGCTCGCGGCCGGCCCGCTCGGCCAGCTCCCTCAGCTCCTGCGACGTGAGCTCCTCGATCTTCAGGGTGTCCGTCATATCTCGTCCCCTTCAACGTCGTTGCGCGCCAGTCCCCGGGTCAGCAGGCCCAGGAACTTCAGCTGGAACGCTCGGTTGCAGGAGGCGCATTCCCAGGCTCCGTGCCCCGACTCGTGCGGGCGCAGGTCCTCGTCACCGCAGTAGGGGCAGTGGAACGGTGCGGCGCGCTCGCTCATGACAGCGACTCCGCACTGGCCCGCGCCGCCCAGGTCGCGAAGCGCTCGTCGCCCTCGCGCTCCTTCTGGAAGTTCCCGAGCACCCGTTCCACGTAGTCGGGCAGTTCGTCCGAAGTGACCTTCAGGCCGCGGACCTTGCGGCCGAAGCCGGCCTCCAGGCCGAGCGCGCCGCCCAGGTGCACCTGGTAGCCCTCCACCTGGTTGCCCGCGCCGTCCAGCATGAGCTGGCCCTTGAGGCCGATGTCGGCCGTCTGGATGCGGGCGCAGGCGTTGGGGCAGCCGTTGATGTTGATGGTGAGCGGCTCGTCGAACTCCGGCATCCGGCGCTCCAGTTCGTCGATGAGCGAGGCGCCGCGCGCCTTGGTCTCGACGATCGCCAGCTTGCAGTACTCGATGCCGGTGCAGGCCATCGTGCCGCGGCGGAACGGGGACGGCTTCACCTGGAAGCCGAGCTCCTCCAGGCCGGCGACCAGGGAGTCGACCCGGTCCGGCTCCACGTCGAGGATCAGCATCTTCTGCTCGACGGTGGTGCGCAGCCGGTCCGAACCGTGTGCGGCGGCCAGGTCGGCGATCCTGGCCAGGGTGGGGCCGTCCACGCGTCCGACCCGGGGGGCGAAGCCGACGTAGCGACGCCCGTCCTGCTGCTCGTGGACACCCACGTGGTCGCGCCAGCGGCTGCTGGGCTGCTCGGGGGCGGGGCCGTCGACCAGCGGCCGCTTCAGGTACTCGTCCTCCAGCACCTGGCGGAACCTGGCGGGTCCCCAGTCGGCCATCAGGAACTTCAGCCGGGCGCGGGTGCGCAGCCGCCGGTACCCGTAGTCCCGGAAGATCCCGACGACTCCGGCCCAGACGTCGGAGACCTCGTCCAACGGCACCCAGGCGCCAAGGCGTTCGGCGAGCCGAGGGTTGGTCGAGAGGCCGCCGCCGACCCAGAGGTCGAAGCCGGGGCCGTGCTCGGGGTGGACGACGCCGACGAAGGCGATGTCGTTGATCTCGTGGACCACGTCCTGCACGGGCGAGCCGGAGATCGCGGTCTTGAACTTGCGCGGCAGGTTGGAGAACTCCTTGCTGCCGATGTACTTGTCGTGGATCTCGTCGACCGCCGGGGTCCCGTCGATGATCTCGTCGGCGGCGATCCCCGCCACCGGGGAGCCGATGATCACACGAGGGCAGTCGCCGCAGGCCTCCGTCGTGGACAGGCCGACGGCCTCCAGCTTCTCCCAGATGGCCGGGACGTCCTCGATGCGGATCCAGTGCAGCTGGATGTTCTGCCGGTCGGTGACGTCGGCGGTGCCCCGTGCGTAGTCCCGCGAGACCTCGCCGATCGCCCGCAGCTGGGCCACCGTCAGGCGACCGCCGTCGATGCGGACCCGGAGCATGAAGTACCGGTCGTCCAGCTCCTCCGGCTCCAGGACGGCGGTCTTGCCGCCGTCGATGCCGGGCTTGCGCTGGGTGTAGAGGCCCCACCAGCGCATGCGTCCGCGAAGGTCGTTGGGGTCGATCGAGTCGAAGCCGCGCTTGGCGTAGATCGTCTCAATGCGTGTCCGCACGTTGAGACTGTCGTCGTCCTTCTTGAACTGCTCATTGCCGTTGAGAGGGGTGTAGTGCCCCAGGGCCCACTGACCTTCGCCACGGTGGCGTCCCGCCTTGCGGCGAGGTGCGGCGGGCGCAGGCTGTTCCGGGGTAGCGGCCATGACAGTACGTCCTTCGGGACTGCGGGAGGGCGGCTCTGAACTGCACACTCGCGTCTGGGCGCGGCGGTGCGCAGGGTTTGCAGAGAAAAAGGGATCGCGGCGGTGCTGGAGACTCTCAGCTCGCCGGACAGATGGCGCTGGACATGCGGCCGAGGTCGACGTGGCGTCGACTCACCAAGGCAATTCCAGTTCCAGGCATGACGGAAGCGTGTCACGCGAATCTCGGAGCAGTCCACCACTATCCATGATGTGGACGAGACTGTCCCACCAGATGAGACGCTGTGGCGCCCGTCACTGCGATGACGGGCGCCCGGCCACCTGGATAACCGGACAACCACGTGCATTTCCTACGGGCGTCGGGCTACGGAAGCAGCTCCCGGCCGGAACCCGGCCACGGACCCGGAGTCGCCACCTCGGGCTCCGTCTCGGTCCTGGTGTCGAACAGCCGGAAGCCGCGCCGCAGGTAGTTGTCCATGGCGTGCGGCCCGTCCTTCGAGCAGGTGTGCAGCCAGACCCGCTTCGTCGCCGGACGCTGCGGCCACCGCTGCGCCAGGTCCCAGGCGCGGGCCACCCCGTACGAGAGCAGATGGCCCCCGATCCGGCGCCCCCGGAACGCCGGGATGAGCCCGAAGTACATGATCTCGACCGCGCCGTCGTCCTGCGGGTCCAGCTCGATGTACCCGGCCGGCGTCCCGTCCGCGTACGCCACCCACGTCTCCGCGCCGGGCCGCTCCAGCGCTTCCTGCCACTGCGCGTACGTCATCGACAGCCGGTCCGTCCACCGGATGTCGCCGCCGACCGCCGTATAGAGGAAGCGGCTGAACTCGGGCAGCGGTATAGCGGACCGGACGATCCGGACATCCCCCTCCGGCACGGCGGAGGGCCGCAGATCAGCGGGCGAAGTCTGCTCCAGGGACCAGACGGTCACCTCGGCGGTCGGTTCGGCGGGGCGCGCGGGGTTGCTCATGACCGCCAGAAAACCATGCCCCGCGCCCCCGGCCCAAGCCGGTCCCGGCAGACGGACGCCCACGACCTGCGTGAACGCCGCTCACCGGTCGCTGCGCGCCGCCGTCACCACCGGGGCGTTCGAGCGCGGCAGCAGATCGCCCGGGTGCTCCGGGTGGATCACCTCCACCTCGACCCCGTCACCGAAGCGGTACGGGCGGTGCGCCAGCACCTCCGCGAGATGGCGCCGCAGCCGGGAGATCTCGGCCCGCACCGTCACCGTCCTGGTCGGATCGCCGAAGATGTCCTGCGCCAGCTCGGAGGCGGTACGCCCCTCGCGGTGCAGCGCCAGCGCGAACAGCAGCTCGGCGTGGCGCGGGGAGAGCCGCTGCGTCCAGGTGCCCACCGGGCTCACCACGTTCACCGCGAGGCCGCGCGGCCGGCTCAGATCCAGCACCACCCGGCGCGGCGGGCTGTCCATCGTGCCGTCCGCCACCTGCACCAGCCAGCCGCCCGGCAGCGGCTCCACCCGGCACATCCCGAGCGAGGGCAGCCACACCCGGCCCGGCCGCAGGGACTTCGGCAGCGGCAGCCGGTCCACCGGCGGCATCCCGGTGACCGCCGCCAGCCAGCCGTTGGCGTCCACGGCCAGCGCCCGGCCGCCCAGCCGGCACAGCATCGGCGCCGCCACCGAGCGCAGCCGGTCGATGGACTCCAGATGCCGGGTCCGGATCTCGCTCTCCGCCAGCCGGGCCACCGAGCCGACCAGGGCGAGCGTGGTGGGATGGAAGGTGGTCGCGGGGCCGCTGATGTCGACGATCCCCATCAGCCGGCCGTCACGCGGATCACGCACCGGGGCCGCCGCGCACGTCCACCCGTGCAGACTGCGCACGAAGTGCTCCGCGGAGTGGACCTGCACCGGGGCGCGCGAGGCGATCGCCGTGCCGATCGCGTTGGTGCCGGTGCTCTCCTCCGACCAGGCGGCACCCTCGGCCAGACAGATGTCGTCGGCCCGGCGCAGCACCCCCGTGTTGCCCTGGCGCCACAGCACCCGGCCCTCCACATCGGTGACCACCATGATCTGCTGCGAGGCGTCCGCGATGGCCGTCAGGGCGTCCCCGAGCAGCGGCATCACCTCACCCAGCGTGGAGCTCCTGCGCCGGTGCTCGATCTCGTCCGGCTCCAGCAGCACGCTGTGGGTGGACTTCTCCGGATCGACCCCGCTGCGCAGCACCCGGTTCCACGAGTTCCCGATCTCGGCCCGGGGCGCCAGCGGCATGCGTTCACCGGCCAGCCGCGCCTCGCGGGCCCGGTGGATCAGGCGGGTGGCCCGGTCCGACTCCCGGACCGCCAGCCGCATCACATCGACAGGACTTGCCTCCATGCCGGATCCCCCCTGGAGCCTCTGTTTACCGTGTCAAGGCCGCGGGCCCCATCCTGCCGCTGCCGGGGTCCCGATGTCGCAACTCCACACAATGGTTGCAACCCTCTGCAACTCTGGCGACGGTCCCCGGTCCGTACAAGAGTGGCGGTACACCGGACGACGCGGCCTCGGCCCGAAGCCCGGTGTGTACAGCATGGGGGGTGGTGCCGTGTCGGCGCAGCACCACCTCCCGTTGCTGTCCCGACGGCCCGTCCACGGACCGGCTCTCTGCGCTCAACGCTCCACGGGCCGGGCCCGTTCCACCACCGAGGCCAGGTCCAGGGTGTGCGGCAGCGTCCCGAAGGCCGAGCCCCAGTCCCCGCCCAGCCGTGACGCGCAGAACGCGTCGGCTACCTCCGGCGGCGCCCAGCGCACCAGCAGCGAGCCCTGCAGGACCAGGGCCATCCGCTCCACCAGCCGCCTGCCCCGCGCCTCGATCCCCGCCAGATCCGCCAGCTCCGTCAGCAGGTCCTTGATCGCCCGGTCCAGCCGGTGATCCGCGCCGCGCGCCAGGCCGACCTCCGAGAGGAACGCGTTCAGCGCCAGCGGCTCACGCTGCAGCGCCCGCAGGACGTCCAGCGCCTGCACGTTCCCCGAGCCCTCCCAGATCGAGTTGAGCGGCGCCTCACGCAGCAGCCGGGGCATCCCCGACTCCTCCACGTAGCCGTTGCCGCCCAGGCACTCGAGCGCCTCGCCCACCAGCGGCGCGCACCGCTTCGTCACCCAGTACTTGGCCGCCGGCACCGCGATCCGCAGGAACGCCGCCTCGCTCTCCGTCCCGGCGTCGTAGGCGGCGGCCAGCCGCATCGCCAGCACCGTGGCCGCCTCCGACTCCAGCGCCAGATCGGCCAGCACGTTGCGCATCAGCGGCTTGTCGACCAGCAGGCCGCCGAACGCGCTCCGGTACGAGGCGTGGTGGACCGCCTGCGCCACCGCCTGCCGCATCAGCGCGGCCGAGCCGGTCACACAGTCGAGCCGGGTCGCCGCCACCATGTCGATGATCGTGCGCACCCCGCGCCCCTCCTCACCGATCCGGCGCACCCACGTGCCGTCGAACTCGACCTCGGCCGAGGCGTTGGACCGGTTGCCCAGCTTGTCCTTGAGCCGCTGGATCGCGAACGCGTTGCGGGTGCCGTCCGGCAGCACCCGGGGCAGCAGGAAGCACGTCGGACCGCCGGGCGCCTGCGCCAGGACCAGGAAGCCGTCGGACATCGGCGCCGAGCAGAACCACTTGTGCCCGGTGAGCAGGTACTCGCCCTCGGCGGACAGCGGCTCGGCGCGCGTCGTGTTCGACCGGACGTCCGTGCCGCCCTGCTTCTCCGTCATGCCCATCCCCAGGAGCACCCCGCCCTTCTCCCCGGCCGGGCGGAGCCCCTCCTCGTACACGTGCGAGGTCAGCAGCGGCTCCCACTCGGCGGCCGCCGCCGGGTCGGTCCGCAGCGCGGGCACCGCCGCGTGCGTCATCGAGAGCGGGCAGCCGTGGCCCGCCTCGGCCTGCGTCCAGACCAGGAATCCGGCCGCCCGGCGAACGTGTCCGCCCGGCCGGTCCCAGGCGTCGGTCAGCCCGGCGGAGACCGCGTGGCCCAGCAGCCGGTGCCAGGCCGGGTGGAACTCCACCTCGTCCACGCGGTTCCCGTACCGGTCATGGGTACGCAGCCGGGGCGGGTTCTCGTTCGCCTGCGCACCCCACCGCTGCGCCTGCGCGGAACCGGCGGAGAGGCCGAGCCGGACCAGCCCGGCCCGCGCCTCTTCGAGCAGGTCCGGCGGGAGGTGCCGGTCCACGGCCTCGGTGAGTGCGGGGTCCGCGGAGAAGACGTCGTAGCCGAGCAGGGGAGGGGGCTGGTTGGACACTGTGTGGGTGGTGGCTGCCATGCCGATACGGTAAGGACGTGCAGGCAGCAAATGAAACACCCGAGCGGCCACCGGGCCGGCTCCACCGGGCGCGAGTCCTCTACCGCAACGTCTCCAAGCGGCAGATGGCCTGGCAATTGCTCAAGGACACCGTCAACTCGTGCATGGAGTACCGCATTCTGGGGCTCGCGGCCGAGGCGGCGTTCTTCACCCTGCTCTCCCTGCCGCCGCTGCTGCTGGGCCTGATCGGCCTGCTCGGCTACGTCGACGAGTGGACCAGCACCACCACGGTCGCCTCGATCGAGAACAACATCCTCAGCGCGGCGCAGACCGTCCTCTCCCAGCGTGGCGTCAACGACTTCGCCAAACCGCTGCTGGCGGACGTCACCACCGGGGCCCGGCCCGACGTCATCTCGATCGGTTTCGCGATCGCTCTCTGGTCCGGCTCGCGCGCGGTCAACGTCTTCATCGACACCATCACCGTGATGTACGGGCTCGACGGCCAGCGCGGCATCGTCAAGACCCGGATGCTCGCCTTCCTGCTGTACGTGGTGGCGCTGCTGCTCGGCGCGATCGTGCTGCCGCTCCTGGTGGTCGGCCCGGACCGGGTCGTGGAGTACATCCCCTGGGGCACCGAGCTGATAAGTGTCATGTACTGGCCCCTGGTGATACTGCTGTCCATCGCCTTCCTGACGACGCTCTACCACGTGTCCGTCCCCGTCCGTTCGCCCTGGATCGAGGACACCCCGGGCGCTCTGATGGCGCTCGCGATCTGGGTGCTGGGCAGCTTCCTGCTGCGGATCTACCTCACCAGTACGGTCGAGGGACCGACGATCTACGGCTCACTCGCGGCACCGATCGCCGTACTGCTGTGGATCGGCGTCTCCGCGTTCGCGGTGCTGGTGGGCGCCGCCGTCAACGCGGCCATCGACCGGGTGTGGCCCTCGGTGGCCACGGCCGCGGCACGTGCGGCCAACGACCGGGTGCGCGCGGTCCAGGCGGCGGAGTTCGTGGCCCGTACTCAGGCGGAGAGCTGGGACGAGGACGTGGACGACGAGGGGGACGAGGGGGACAGCCCCTACATGCCGTCCGAGTTCCCGGAGCGGTGGTCCCGGTTCCTGCCGCCCGACGACGTGAAGTCCAGGCTCCAGCCGAGCCGCGAGAAGGAACCGGACAAGCCGTACCAGCCCGGCGAATGAGCGCCGCCGTCAGGTGGCGGCAGGGGCGGGAGGCACCGGCGGGGCCTGCGGTGGCTGAGCGGCCTGCGCCGGCAGTACGGGCTGCGGCTCCGGCGCGGAACCGGGCGACCACGACAGCTTGACCGTCAGATGGCCCTCCACCGCGCTCTTCGCGATCACGGCCCCGGCCTCGGTGGTGATCTTCACACCGAACTCGATCTCCACCCCGTCCGGCTTCAGCGAGCCGTCCCGGAACACCGCGAGCGCCGATTCGGCCGCCGCCCGGATCCCCTGGAGCGCATGGTCGAAGGTGCGCCCGGACCGGGCCAGGGCGTTCCCGTCCCGCGATACCAGCCGCGCACCCGGGGCGTGCCGGTCGACCTCCACCGTCACCGTCGCGCCGCTGTCGGTGGTGAACTCCATCAAAGCCGCCATGACCGCCCCCGGGGATGCCGATTCCGCCTGTTTTCCGTCGCGTCCGTCCTTGGACGAGACTAGTGGCATGGGCGACCGGTACGAAGAGCGCGCGTCGGGACTGGACGGCGCGAAGGTGTGGACCCTGAGCGTGGACCCGGGCTCGGTGCACCCGGTGCTGCCGGACGGCTGCATGGACCTGCTCTGGATCGGCGGCAGCCTGCTCGTCGCGGGCCCGGACACCCACGCCGGACCCGCTTCGGTGAGCGACGGGGGCAGCGTCGCCGGCATCCGGTTCGCGCCCGGCACCGCGCCCGCCCTGCTCGGCGTACCGGCGCACGAGCTGCGCGACCGCCGGATCGCGCTGGCCGGGCTGTGGCCGGACGCGGAGGTCCGCGAGCTCACCGAACGGGTCGCCTCGGCCGCCGACCCGGCCACCGCCCTGGAGGAGATCGCCCTGCGGAGAGCGGCCGGCACCGCACCCCCGGACCCGGTGATGACGTTCGTCGCCGCGCAGCTGGACGCGGGCCGGTCCGTCGCGGACACGGCCCGCTCGGCCGGTCTCGGCACCCGCCAGCTGCACCGCCGCTCCCTCACGGCCTTCGGATACGGCCCCAAGACCCTGGCCCGGGTCCTGCGGCTGCAGCGCGCACTGGCCCTCGTACGGTCCGGAACGCCTTACGCGGACGCCGCGCTCGCGGCGGGCTGCGCCGACCAGGCGCATCTCGCCCGGGAGATGCGTGAACTGGCCGGCACCACCCTGACCGGGTACCTCGCCGCCTCCTAGGAGGCGGCGGCGAACAGCGAGACCGCGCAGCCGTCCGGGTCGAGGACGACGGCGTACCGCTGCCCCCACACCGCGTCCCACGGCTCCAGATGGCCCGGGTGCCCGGCGGCGGTCAGGTCCGCGTACACCGCGTCGACCTCCGCCGGGCTGTCGCAGAGAAAGGCGAGACCGAGGCGCTCACCGCCCTTCGTCCCCGGCCACTCGGGGTCGAAGGAGCGCACGACGTCCTCGGTGTCCCACAGCAGGCGCTGTCCGCCCGGGAGCGTCACTTCGACATGGGGTGCGGATTCCGCGTCGGCGGGGATGTCGAGGCCGAGCCGGCGGTAGAAGGCGAGCGATGCGGGCAGATCCGCGGTGGTGATGCCGATCGCGTCAAGTCGTGGAGTCATGATCCGACCGTAGGCCGGGCATCCCCCGACGGTCTTGTACGAATCGGTCGTGCCCGGCCCCCGTCACACCGCCCCAGGTGCGTCCAGCACGGCCCCGAGGCACTGCTCCGGGGACGTGCCGGGGTCGGTCAGGGCCAGGCCCAGCGCGGCACGTTCGGTGACCCAGCGGGTCGGGCGGTGGCGCGGGTCGCCGGTCGCCGCGTACAGGGCGCGGTGCAGCTCCAGCATCCGGGCCGCGCCGATCCGGTCGCCCCAGGCCAGCGGCCCGACCGGGTAGCCGAGACCGGTCGTGACGGCCGGATCGATGTCGGCCGGGGCCGCCAGGGCGCGCTCCGCGATGGACGCCGAGACCGACACGATGGAGGCGAGCAGCCGCTGGGCGACCGTGCCCGCCGTGTCCCGTACCACCGACACCGCGAAGGGCGCGGCGCCCTCCGACGCCCGTGCCAGCACCGCGCGGGCGTCCCGCGCGGCCGCCGGTCGCGCGGCCGGTGTCACGGCGAGCACCCGGCGCCGGCCGGCCGCCGGCAGCGGGTCCACACCGAAGGTGCGCCCGGCGGGCAGCCCGTGCGCGGCGACCGCCGATGCGACCGTGGTGCCCCAGACCGGAACCAGCACCAGGGCACCGGCCGACGGCTGCGGACCGGACTCGACCGTGGCGCCCGCACCGGTCAGCGCCTCGCGCAGCGCGGCGGCGTCCCGGTCGCCGGGCGCGGCGGCGAAGACGTGCACCGGGCGGTCCGCGTCGCCGGTGACCGGTGCCTCCTCGGCAGGTGCGGGCGCCTCGGAGCCGTACGGGAACCAGCCGCGTCCGGTCTTGCGGCCGTGCAGGCCGGCCACCACCCGGTTCGGGGTCAGGTAGGAGGGGCGCAGCCGGTCCTCGTGGCGGAAGCCCTCCCAGATCGAGTCGATGACCGCAGCGGTCACATCGAGGCCGGTGAGGTCCATCAGCTCGAACGGGCCCATCCGCAGGCCGAGTACGTCCCGGGCGATCCGGTCGATGCCCGCCGGGTCGCTCACGTTCTCCTCCAGCAGCGCGAGCGCCTCCGTCGCGAGTCCGCGCCCGGCGTGGTTGATGAGGAAGCCGGGTGTGTCCGCCACGGTGACCGCGCGGTGGCCGCAGCTCTCCACCAGCCCGGTGAGCAGCGGCGGGATGTCCGGCCGGGTGGCCGCGCCGGGCACGACCTCGACGATCCGCATCAGCGGCACCGGGTTGAAGAAGTGCAGCCCGGCCAGGCGCGTCGGGTCCTCCAGCGTGGCGGCGATCCGGGTCACGGACAGCGAGGAGGTGTTGGTCGCGAAGACGGCCGCCGCGGGCAGCGCCCGCTCCAGCCGGCCGAAGACCTCCGCCTTGGTCGCGAGGTCCTCCCGTACGGCCTCGATGACCAGCTCGACCTCCGGTCCCCCGGCCCACGGGTCCGCCAGCGGGACGAGGCGCTCCACGGCTGCCGCCGCGTCCCCGGCGGCCATCCGGCCCTTCTGCACGGCCCGTTCGAGCATGGCGCGCACGAAGCCGGCCGCCTCGGTCACCGCCTCCGGCCGCAGGTCGCACAGTTCGACGGTGTGTCCGGCCACGGCCGCCCACTGGGCGATGCCTCGGCCCATGGCTCCGGCTCCGACGATCCTGATACGCATGGCAGTCACGGTCCTCTCGGGGTGGGGACAGGAGATCCCGTGGATCTTGTGGATCCGGCGGGTCGTGCGGGTCAGCGCAGGTACACGCGGTCCGGGTCGACATCCTCGCGCAGCAGCCGCAGTTCCTCCCGGGTGGGGGGCGGCACCTCCTCGACCGTGTCGGCGACCCGGAGGTCCCAGCCGGTGGCCGCCCGGACCTGTCCGACGGTGACGCCCGGGTGGACGGCGACGAGCCGCAGCTCCTCGCCCACCCCCGCGCGGGCCAGGATGCCCAGTTCGGTGATGACGCGGGTGACCCCGGCGCCGAGCGGCCGGATGCCCTCGGCCAGGGCGCGGTCGGGGCCGGGCGTGGTGCAGAAGTCCAGCTCCGCGGTGAAGGAACGGGGGTTGTGGCGGCGCATCACCACGAAGACCTCGCGGGAGTTGGCCATCACCTCGACGCCGCCCCCGGAGCCCGGCAGCCGGACCGAGGGACTCGCCCAGTCCCCGATCACCGAGGTGTTGAGGCTGCCCCAGCGGTCGATCTGCGCGGCGCCGAGGAAGCCGACGTCGATGTGGCCGCCCTGGAGGACACAGCCGAAGAGCATGGGCATCGGGATCACCGCCTCCGCCCCCGTGATCAGTACGGCGTCGGCGATGGTCTCCGGCAGCTGCGAGGGGTGGGCGCCGCAGACCCCCGACTCGTACACCACCTCGATGTCCGGGGCGACCGTCAGATGGGCCAGCTCGGTGGCGAGCGTCGGCAGCCCGATTCCGGCGAACACCGTTCGGCGCGCGGCCAGTTCGCGGGAGGCGACGACGGAGAGCAGCTCGGAGGAGGTGATGGTGCCCGGTGCGGTGGTGGTCATGAGCCGTTCCTTCTCGTGTCCCGTGTGCGGATCCGTGGCGAGCCGGGCGGCGCTCACAGCCGCCGCCCGTAGTTCACCGGCTCGCTGAGTGCCTCTCCGACCGCGAGGCCGGCCCAGAACTCCGCGCCGAGCTTCTCGACGTACTCCGCGTGGTCGGCCGTTCCGCGCACCCACTCGTCCAGCCAGTCCTGGAGCCGGCGCGGGTCCTTGCTGATGTGCGACCAGGCCCGGTAGAAGGCGTTGTCCCGGTCGTAGTACCCCTGTGCGAAGGACGGATGCGCGCCGCGCGGGCAGCAGACGACGGCGTCGACCGCGTGGGCGGGCACCAGGGTGCGGTTGGGGTCCGAGCGGATCACCGCCTCGTCCACGATCTCCTCCACGACGACGACCGCCTTCTTCGCCGCGTACACCGCCTCGGCCTGGATGCCGGTCAGTCCCCACATCTGGGTGTTGCCGCCGCGGTCGGCGCGCTGCGCGTGGATGATCGTCACGTCCGGGTTGACGGGCGGTACGACGTAGATCTGCTCGGGTTCGCCGTCCGGGCCCGGGTAGGGCGAGGTGACCTTGCGCAGCGCGCTGTTGACGGACGGCAGATCGCTGCCCCCGTAGGAGCGCAGCGGATAGAACGGCAGCCGCTGGGAACCGGCGAGGTAGCGGCAGATCATCCCGTAGTGGCTGTACTCCTCGAAGGCGAGCGGTGCCGGGTCTGCGCTCTCGACGCGGCGCCGGAGCTCACCGAGCGAACCGGCCGAGGAGTTGCCGACGAACGAGGAGACCAGCCGCGTCACGCACCCGGCCGCGAGCATCTGGTCCACCACGATGTCCGCGGTCATCCGGACGACGGTCAGGTCCCGGCGGCCCTGCCGGATGATCTCGTGACCGGCGGCGGTCGGGATGAGATGGGTGAAGCCTTCGAGGCAGACGGTGTCACCGTCGTGGACGAAGCCGGCGATCGCCGCCCTCATCGACATCGTCTTGTCCTTCCGGCCGGGCTGCCCGCCGTCTGTCGGGTCCGTCGTGGCCACGGTGCTCCTCCGGTGCGTGTGTGTCGTCGCGCGCCCTGCGGCACGTGCGCGTGGCCCCACCGTGTCAGCGGCCATTGATTGCTGTCCAATACCAAATTAAGGTCGGATCAAGACGACTGATTAATCAATGACCTGATCAATGACCCCGAGGCAGGGAGTGGGTATGGAACTGCGTCATCTGTCCGCGTTTGTCGCCGTGGCCGAGGAGCTGCACTTCGGCCGGGCCGCCAAGCGGCTCCAGATGGCGCAGCCGCCGCTGAGCCAGCAGATCAGGCAGCTGGAGAAGGAGCTCGGCGTCCAGCTCTTCGAGCGCAACACCCGCTCGGTGCGGCTCACCAGTGCGGGGGAGTCGTTCCTCCAGCCGGTACGGACGGTCCTCGACGACCTCGACATCGCGGTACGGGCCGCGAAGGCCGCGGGCCGGGGCGAGTACGGCCGGGTCAGCATCGGTTTCGCGGGCGCCTCCAGCCACGAGACGCTGCCCCAGCTGACCCGGGCGGTGCGCGCCGCCCACCCCGGCATCGAGCTGGTGATGACGGGCCAGACCTACGCCAACGTCGCGCTGGCACGGGTCGCCGACGGTTCGCTGGACCTGGGGTTCGTCCGGCTGCCGGTGACCCAGCCGGGCGTGGCCCACCGGGTGATCGACGAGGAGGAGCTGGTCTGCGCACTCCCGTCCGACCACCCGCTCGCCGCCGCGGACAGCGTCTCCATCGGCGTCCTGGCCGAGGAGCCGTTCGTCTCGTTCCCCGCCAACACCGGCTCCACCGTGCGCGACGCGATGGTGGGGGCCTGTGAGGCCGCCGGGTTCAACCCCCGGGTGGTGCAGGAGGCTCCCGACTCGTACACGATTCTGGCGCTGGTCGCCGCGGGCGTCGGGGTGACCCTCACCGTCACCTCCGTCCAGCACATCCAGCAGAACGGACTCGTCTACCGCCCGCTCGCCGGCCCGCCCATCCGGCGCCAGGCGGCGCTCGCCTGGCGGGCCGACAACCCGTCCGCCGCCCTGCGTGCGGTACTCGCCGTCGCGGAGAGCGCCCTGCCCACGCCGTCCTCCTGAGCGCCCGCCCCTCCATTGAGACGCGCCGCGTCTCGAATCAGGGGGAACTGGATATTGGACCGGCTCAGTGGCCGGGTGCGAGGGTCACCCCACACCTCCGGCCCATCCGCCCCGCCCCCTCCTTCCCCCGAAAGGTCCCGCCGTGCCCGACCGAAACGATGTCGTGATCTGCGAACCGCTGCGTACCCCCATCGGCCGCTTCGGCGGAGCGCTCGCCGGGCAGGCGCCGGCCTCCCTCGCCGCGCTCGTCATCGCCGAGGTCGTCGCCCGCACCGGAATCGACCCGGACCGGGTCGACGAGGTGATCCTCGGCAGCGCCTACCCGTCGGCCGACGCCCCCGCCATCGGCCGGGTCGCCGCGCTCGACGCCGGGCTCCCGCAGTCCGTCACCGGCACGCAGATCGACCGCCGTTGCGGCTCGGGACTGCAGGCGGTCCTCGACGCGGCGATGCAGATCAGGGCCGGCTTCAGCGAGGTGGTGATCGCGGGCGGCGTCGACGTGATGAGCGCGGCCCCCTACTACACGCACGACGGCCGCTGGGGCATCAAGGGTCCCGGCCTCCAGCTGCACGACTCGCTCGCCCGGGGCCGGGTCACCGCGGGCGGCGTCAACCACCCGGTACCCGGCGGCATGATCGAGACCGCCGAGAACCTGCGCCGTGAGTACGGCATCAGCCGCGCCGACCAGGACGCGCTGGCCCTGCGCTCGCAGCAGCGGGCGGGCCGGGCCGTGGCCGAGGGCCGGTACGAGGCGGAGACCGTCCCCGTGACCGTACGCATGCGCAAGGGCGACACGGTGGTCACCGCCGACGAGCACCCGCGCCCCGACACCACCGCCGAGCAGCTCGCGGGGCTGCGCCCGATGATGGGCAAGTCGGACCCGGCGGCCACGGTCACCGCGGGGAACGCCAGCGGCCAGAACGACGCGGCCGCCGCCTGCCTGGTGACCAGTGCCGCCACCGCGCAGCGGCTCGGCCTCACCCCGCTCGTCCGGCTGGTCTCCTTCGCCCGCGCCGGGGTACCCGCCGCCACCATGGGCATCGGCCCCGTCCCTGCCACCCGCACGGCGCTCGCCCGCGCCGGGCTCACCCTCGCCGACCTGGACCTGATCGAGCTCAACGAGGCCTTCGCCGCCCAGGTGCTGGCCTGCACCCGCGAACTGGGGCTCGGGGAGAAGGACCACGAGGAGCGGATCAACGTGAACGGCTCCGGCATCTCGCTCGGCCACCCCGTCGGCGCGACCGGCGCCCGCATCCTCGCCACGCTGACGCGGGAACTCCACCGCCGCGAGGCCCGGTACGGCCTGGAGACCATGTGCATCGGCGGCGGCCAGGGGGTCGCCGCGGTCTTCGAGCGCATCGCGGGCTGAGTCGCCGCCACGACCCGGACTCCACCCCGACCGCACCGACCGCACTCCTCTGTGGCGCAACAGACCGGTCATCCGGCTGCGCCGCCACGGAAGGGTGCTTCCGGCTGCCCGGCAACACATTGAGACGCTCCGCATCTCACTGCACCAGTAATTCGGTATTGGACCGTTCAAGGTCCCGGCTGGCACCGTAACGCCATCAGCCGTCCTTGCCCCGCCGCGCGTCCCCCCTCTCAGCAGTGCGGCACGGGGCGTCACGGCCGACGCCCCTTCCAGTACCCCGTACCTCTGCTGTCCCGTCCCCCGCCATCCGCTTGATCAACGACGTTCACGGGAGCCACCATGAGTGCGTCCACCGCCACCGCACGAGAGCGCACCAAAGCCGCCAACCGGGCCGGGTTCGGAGCCTTCATCGGCTCGACCATCGAGTGGTTCGACTTCTACATCTACGGCACCGCGGCCGCGCTCGTCTTCGACAAGGTGTTCTTCCCGGAGCTCGAAGGGCCCGTCGGCACCCTGGTGGCGTTCGCGACCTTCTGGGTCGGCTTCCTCGCCCGCCCCATCGGTGGCGTCATATTCGGGCACTACGGCGACCGCCTCGGCCGTAAGAAGACCCTGGTGATCACCCTGCTGATCATGGGCATCTCCACCACGGCGATCGGCCTGCTGCCGAGCTACGCCTCCATCGGGATCGCCGCGCCGATCCTGCTCGTCGCGATCCGCATGGTGCAGGGCATCGGCCTCGGCGGCGAGTGGGGCGGCTCCGTCCTGATCGCCTCCGAGCACGCCCCGAAGGGCAAGTCGGTGCTGTACGGGGCGTTCGCCCAGCAGGGCTCGCCCGTCGGCAACACCCTGTCCACGCTGAGCTTCCTGGTGATCAGCCAGCTGCCCGACGCCTCGTTCGTCTCCTGGGGCTGGCGGCTGCCGTTCCTCTTCTCGGCCGCGCTCGTCATCGTCGGCCTCGTCGTCCGGCTGAAGGTCTCCGAGTCCCCGGCGATGGCCGCCCTGATCAGCAAGAAGAAGGTCGTCAAGCTCCCGGTCACCGAGGTGCTGCGGACCCACCCGATGCTGATCGTCCTCGGGATCGGCGCGTGCACCATCGGCCTCTCGGCCACGTACTTCAAGTCGACGTTCGCCCTGTCCTGGGCCACGACCTCGCTGGGCTTCGACCGCAGCTCGTTCCTGACGATCATCCTCGTCGCCAACATCACCCAGATCGTCGTGCAGCCCTTCGGCGCACTCATCGCCACCCGGATGAAGAGCTGGTCCCGTGCGGTGACCGTGATGCTGCTGCCGGAACTGATCCTGATGCCGATGATGTTCCTGCTGATCCGCACCGAGAACTACGGCCTGGCGATGATCGGCGTCGCCGTCGCGACCATCCCGCACTGCCTCTACTACGCGGCCCTCGCCGGCATGCTCGCCAGTCGCTTCCCGGCGCATCTGCGCTACACCGGGATCTCCCTCTGCTACCAGCTCTGCGGCACGCTCCTGGGCGGTACGACCCCGATCATCGGCCAGTTCCTGCTGAACCGGACCGGCTCGATCGCCGCCGTCATCGCCTACGCCATCTTCCAGGTGGTGCTGACCCTGGGCTGCATGCTCCTCCTGCTCCGGCGCCCCAACCACGACGAGCAGTCCGCCGAACCGGTCACCGCGCCGCGCACCGCCACACCCGCCACCGCCTGACCCGCCCCCGACCCGCGTACGACGAGAGAGAGGCGGCCCCCGTGGCGCTGACCGTGAACGGCATCCCGGAGATCCTCGCCCTGAGCGGGCGCGACCTGGGGCACTCCGACTGGAAGGAGGTCACCCAGGAGCTCATCGACGCCTACGCGTCCGTCTCCGGTGACCACCAGTGGATCCACACCGACACCGAACGCGCGGCGGCCGGCCCGTACGGCCGCACGATCGCCCACGGGTACATGGTGCTGAGCTGGGGCATCCCGATGTTCGGTGAACTGCTCCGGGTCCAGGGCGTGGGCCGCGCCCTCAACTACGGCGTCAACCGCGTCCGCTACCCCGCCCCGGTCCCGGTCGGCAGCCGGGTCCGCCTGCACGCCTCGGTCGCCGGGGTGAGCGAGGTCGCGAACGGCGGAGTGCAGATGTCCCGGGCCTTCACCTTCGAGCTGGAAGGCTCCGCGAAGCCCGCCTGCGTGGCCGAGTCGCTGACCCACTTCTATCCGTGAGCCGACGCCCGTGCCGCGTCCGTCTCCGCCGTCCCCGCCGCCAGGTGGTCCGGTGCCGAGTCCGGGTCCGTCAGGCGGTTCAGCCGGGCCGGTACGTCGAAGCCGACCAGCAGCACCACGATCACCGTGCCCGCGAACGTCAGCACCGCCAGGGCCTGGCCCAGGTCCATGCCGGAGGCGAGGTGCGCGCCCAGGACCGGGGCGACCGCGCCGCCGAGGGCGCCCACGTTGTAGGTGAAGCCGAGTGCGGCGCCCCGGCTCGCCGTCGGGAAGTGGCCGCCGATGTAGCGCGGCAGCAGTCCGGAGATGCCGAAGCTCGTGGCCTGGAGGAGGAAGAGCAGCATGCCGAGCAGCAGCAGGTTGTTCTGCACGGCGAACACCGGGTAGACGAAGGCGAGCGAGGCCAGCAGGGTCAGCGCGTACGCCTTCTTCGTGCCGATCCGGTCGCCCAGGAAGCCCGCCGCCCAGCAGCCGGCCATGGTGCCGAAGCCCGCGAAGTACAGGACGTCGGTGACCTGGTCCGTGGTGTAGCCCAGCTCGGTCTTCAGGTAGGTCGGCAGCAGGGCCTGGATCGGCCAGGAGTACAGGAACGCGAAGAACAGCGTGACGATCATCGACAGGTACAGCACCCAGCTCCGCTTCCCGCCCAGCTGCACGGCGAACGCGGCGAGCGAGAGGCCGGCGATCACCGAGAGCACCGGCACCACTGAGGCGCCGCCCGGCGTGAAGACCAGGAACAGCGAGGCCGTGGCGATGACGACCAGCACCGTGTTGGCGGTGGCCCGCGCGCGGGTTGCGAACAGCGGCGCGAACGGATTGGGCCTGGCGCCCTTCTCCGCCACGGACTCCGTCCACTCCTCGGCCTCCGGCAGCGAGCGCCGCATCCACAGCGCGATGGCGATCGGGACGAGGCCCAGGTAGAACATCCAGCGCCAGCCGAGCGAGGGGAGCACCCAGTTGTAGACCTGGGCGGCCAGCACCGAGCCGACCGAGAAGCCGGAGATCAGGAAGCCGCTGGCCCGGCTGCGCATTCCGGCGGGCCAGCTCTCCATGACGTACGTGGAGCTGGCGCTGTACTCACCGGCCATGCCCATGCCGATGGCCAGCCGGGCGGCGAACAGGCTGTGGTAGTTCCAGGCGAACCCGCAGGCGAACGTTCCCACCGAGTACAGCAGGATGCTCAGCACCATGGAGAGCTTGCGGCCGTACCGGTCGCCGATGGCGCCGAGGACCGCCCCGCCCAGCCAGCGGGTGATGAACGCGCCGGAGATCAGGCTGGCCGCCTGCACCGTGCTCAGGCCGAACTCGTCGCTGATCTCGGTCAGGACGAGGGTGATCAGCACGAAGTCGAAGCCGTCGAGCACGTAGCCGATCCAGGCGGCGAAGAACGACTTCCACTGGGTGCGGCTGACCTGGCGGTACCAGGGGAGCGCGGGGGGTGATGTGGTCTGCACGGTGACTCCAGGATGCGGGACGGCGCTCGTCCTCGAACAGCCGCCCCGCGTGGTGGGGGAGGGTCAGGGCCGGGCGATGCCTGCGACGAAACGGGCGGTCAGGGCCGTGGGGGCGGTGATCGCGGTGCCGACGACGACGCTGTGCGCACCGCGTCGCAGCGCCTCGGCCGCGTCCTCGGGGGTGTTGATACGGCCTTCGGCGACGACCGGGACGTCGATCGCGGCGGACAGCGCGGCGACCAGCGCGAGATCGGGGCCGGTCTGCTTCGGGGCGCCGGGCACGTAGCCGGAGAGGGTCGTGGAGACGAAGTCGGCGCCCTGCGCGGCCGCCGTGACGCCCTCCTCGAACGTGGAGACGTCGGCCATGACCAGCGCGCCGGCCGCGTGGACCGCCTCGACGAGGTCCGCGAACACCGAGCCGTCGGGGCGCGGCCGGTCGGTGGCGTCGGCGGCGACGACGGCCGCACCTGCCTCGGCCACCGCCAGGGCGTGCCGGACGGTCGGCGTGATGTAGACGCCGGTGTCGCCGTCCTTCCACAGGCCGATGACCGGCAGGTCGACGGCCGCCACGATCGCCGCGACGACGGCCGGCTCGTTGGCCCGGATCGCGGCGCCGCCACCGGCGACCGCCGACAGCGCGAGGCGCACCAGGGTGGCGGTCTCCCGCATCGGGTCGCCGGGCGGGGCCTGGCAGGACACGATCAGCCTGCCCTCGAGCGCGGCGGCGAGATTCTGAGCGGTCATCGGTGGACTCCCGGGTGGTGGAGGGGAAGGGTGGCGGTCAGAGCGGCCGCCCCGCGCACGGCGGCGTCGTGGCCGAGGAGCGGCGTGCGGGGCACGAGCCCGCGCAGCGGTGCCATCAGCTCGGCGGCGAACGCGGTGCGCAGGGCGCTCTCGTACAGGGGGCCGATCCGGGGGACGCCGCCGCCGACGACGACCCGGTCGGGGCCGAAGGCGTTGGCGAGTCCGCCGAGCACCTGGCCCGCGGCGGCCGCGCCGGTGGTGATGGCGGACACCGCGTCGGCGTCGCCCCGCGCGGCCCGCACGGCGACCGTCTCCAGCCGGTCCACCGGGGCGCCGGTCAGCCGCTCGTAATGGGCGGCAATACCGGGGCCGGAGGCGATGACCTCCAGGTGACCGGTGGCGCCGCAGGTGCAGGGCAGCCCGGCCGCCTCGGGGCTGGGCAGATGACCGAGGTGCCCGGCGATGCCGGACGCCCCGTGCAGCATCCGCCCGTCGACGGCGATCGCACCGCCGACCCCGGTCCCGATGGCGGCGAAGAGCAGCGAGCCGTGTTCCCGGCCGTCCGCGCGGAGCTCGGCGAGTTCCGGGCCGGCCGTGGCGCGTACGTCGTTGTCGCAGGCCACCGGGTATCCGGTGCGGTCCGCGAGGCCGGAGCCCAGGGCGGTGCCGGCCCAGCCGAGGATGGAGTCGGTGGCGCTGGTGACCATGCCGGTGCGGGGATCGATCACCCCGGCCGCCGCGATGCCGAGCACCGCGGCGGCCCTGCCGGGATCGACCTCGGCCGCGGCGGCGGCGAGCGCGTCGAGCACCGCCGCCGCACCGGCACGGGCCGGGGTGGGACGGCTGTGCCGGGCCAGGACCGTGCCGTCGGCGCCGAGGAGCGCGGCGGCGATCTTCGTACCGCCGAGGTCGAGGCCCACGACCGGCCGCCCGGCCGGTGCCGTCCGAGCTTTCGTGGTCATCGGACCGGCGGCAGACCGGCGGCGCGCAGCAGTCCGGAGACCAGCGCGACGGACTCGGCGGACAGCTGGATCTGCGGGAACGCGGTGTCGCCGCAGTCGATGACGCCCAGCAGCCGGAGCGCCGACTTGAACGAGCCGAGCGCCGAGGAGCTGCGGCCCATGTCCGTCTCGGGACCGACGTCGACCATGGCGAACAGCTTGATGAGCCGCTCCTGCTCCTTGGCGGCCAGCGTCCAGTCCCCGGCCCGCGCGGCCTCGTAGAGCCGTACGTAGCCGGCCGGGTCCACGTTGCCGATGCCGGGGACGACGCCGTCCGCGCCGGCCAGCAGGGCCGCGTCCACGGTCAGTTCGGAGCCGGTGAGGATGCTGAACCCGGGTACCGGCCCGTGTGCGCGGCCCTCGCGGCCACCGAGTTCGACGACGAGCCGGCGCAGTCCGCCCTCGTCGCCGCTGCTGTCCTTGAGCCCGGCCAGGGTGCCGTCCTCGGCGAGTTCGCGGACCAGCGCGGCGGACAGTTTGCTGTGCACGGCGACCGGGATGTCGTACGCGAACAGCGGCAGGTCCACCTCGGCGCGCAGCCGGCGGAAGTGCCCGGCGACCTCCTTGCCGTGGGTGCGGGTGTAGAACGGCGCGGTCGCGACCAGGGCGTCGGCGCCCAGCCGCGCGGCGGACCTGGCGTGCTCGGCGACCCGGGCGGTGGTGGTGTCGATGACCCCGGCCAGTACCGGGACCCGGCCGTCGGTCGCGTTGACCACGGTCTCCAGGACCGCGGCGCGCTGGTCGTCGGTGAGGTAGGCGACCTCGCTGGTGGACCCGAGTGCGAAGAGCCCGTGCACGCCCCCGCCGATGAGGTGCTCGACGAGCCGGGCGAGGGAGTTGGTGTCGACCTCCCCGCGGGAGTCGAGCGGGGTGCAGACCGGCGGGACTACGCCGTGCAGCGGTGCGGTCAGAGACATGGTGGGGGCTCCAGCTGATCGGGATACCGACCCGGGGCCTGTCGGGGCTACTCGGATCGAGACGTGAGACGTAAGATGTCCTATGTCTGGCTCAACCTTAAACAGATGCTCCTGCGAACGGTCAAGGGGCAACGGCACCTCAGGAGGACGTTGTGGCGCGGCCCACCATGGCTCAGGACATCGAGCGAAGGATCAAGGAACTGATCCTGGAACGCCGGCTCGCGCCGGGCGACGCGCTGCCCACCGAGACCGAGCTGATGGACCTCTTCGGCGCCGGGCGGGTGTCGGTGCGCGAGGCGCTCAAGTCGCTCCAGGCGGTCAACGTCGTCGAGATCCGGCGCGGGTTCGGCACCTTCGTCGGCTCGCTCTCCCTGGCACCGTTCGCGGAGGGGCTCGCCTTCCGGGCCGCCGTCCGCCACCGCCAGGGCGAGCCCGGTCTCGCCGAGCTGATGAAGGTGCGCGAGGCCCTGGAGACCGGACTGGTGGGCGCCGTCGCGGCCGGGGTCCCGGGCGAGGACCTCGACGTGCTGCGCGCACTGGTGACGAAGATGGAGGAGGAGGCGGGCACCGGCCGGGTCGCCCGCGCCACCGACCGGGCCTTCCACCTCGCGCTCTACGCCTCGCTCGACAACCACCTGCTCAGCGAGGTGCTCGACGCCTTCTGGGCGGCGATGGACCGGGTCCGCGAGGACCTCGACGACGGCCACCAGGACCCGTGGGTCACCTGCGCCCAGCACCACGAGATCGTCGAGGCGGTGGCGGCCGCCGACGGACTGCGCGCGGTCAGGGCGATGCGCACCCACTTCGACGGCATCCGTACCCGGCTCATGCCCGGCTGAGGGCGGGGCGGCGCGGAGGAGTCCAAGGGCCGGGACCCACAAGTCCATAGAGACGCGGCTCCCGCGGGTGCACCCTCGGCGCGGGACCCCGGATGGTTCCGGCCGGTCACGACGGCTCGTCCGGCGTGACAGCAACCGGCGCGGCTGAGGCACGCCCCCGTGCACAGGGGCCCTGGCCTCGTGCCGCGCGCACCAGAGAGGGAACACATGTCATTCATCAGCGCGTTACGCCGCAGCGCCGTGCCCGTGGCGGCAGCCGGCCTGCTCGTGGCGATGCCCCAGACGGCGGTCGCCTCGGTCGGGGGCGGCAACGTCTCGGTCGGATGGTCGATCGGTGGCACGCCGTCCGCAGGCCTGACCAACATCACCTTCCCCATCACGGTCAACTCCGCCACCGCGCACCTGGCCGGGATCTACTTCGCCCAGCAGTACAGCTTCGCCGACGCCATGGGGTACACCGGCCTGCAGCCGCGTCCGGACAGTGGCGGGCACGAGCGGCTGTCGGCCCGCTTCTCCACCTTCACCGCGGGTGCCACCACCGACGACCCGCTCTGCCACGACGGAGCCGACGGCGGCGCGGGCGTCACCTGCGCCGTGGACTTCGACGCCGTGTACGGCCACCGCTACGACATCCTGGTCGAGCGCACGGGCACCAACACCTGGTCCGGAACGGCCACCGACACACAGACGGGCGCCGCCACCCACCTCGGCACCTACACGCTGCCGTCGGGGAGCGGAGACCTCCAGGGCTCGCAGGGCGGCTTCGTCGAGTACTACGCCGGCATCCCCAGCTGCGCCGAAATGCCCAGGGCGGACGCCGTGTTCGGCGGCCCGACCAGCACCGACGCCGGAGGTCTGAGCGGTACGTCCACGGCCAACTACGAGTACAGCGACTGCGTCGGCGAGTCCGGCTACGCCGCCGAGCCGGCCGGGACGGGCACCCACATCTCCCGGGGCTTCGTCTCCTGAGCGCGACCGCCCGAACGGGCGGGTCCGTCCGCCGCCCCGCGACGGACGGACCCGCCGCCCCGGTTACGGGTTGACCGTCACCGTCCTGCTGCCCGGGGCCGTCCTGACCGCGGTGCCGGCGCAGGTGCCGCCCAGCCACTTCAGGTCGAACGAGTCGTACGTGATGTGTTCGTAGTCGCCGCGCTCGTACAGCAGCCCCACCCTGCCGTCCGGCAGCCGGGTCAGGGTCGAGTAGCCCGCCGCGCCGGCGTCGACGACCTTCCGGACCGGCCAGGTCCTCCCGTT
Source organism: Streptomyces sp. NPDC048462 (assembly GCF_043200175.1). Taxonomy (NCBI): domain Bacteria; kingdom Bacillati; phylum Actinomycetota; class Actinomycetes; order Kitasatosporales; family Streptomycetaceae; genus Streptomyces; species Streptomyces sp. NPDC048462. Next base: position 644,432 of record NZ_JBICXG010000002.1, on the reverse strand, counting down.
GTCGCAGGACATCTTGACGGTGAGGTTGCGCCGCGACCCGGTGTCCTCGGTGTTGCTGAACAGCAGCCAGGAGGACTGCGGATCCGAGGCCGGGGCGTCCGGGGCGTACCGCGTGACCGAGGCGTTGTTCGCCGGGTCGGGGAGCGCGGTGTCCTGGACGAACGGGGTGTAGGTGACCCCGCCGTCCGTGGAGTAGGCGATCGTCCGGTACGGCTTCGACCGGTTGTTGAGCATGACCGTGCCGTCGTTCAGCTCGACGGTCTTGTTCTCGTCGCCGCCGGGACCGACCGGCTCGCCCATCCGCCAGCTGGCGCCGTGGTCGTCGCTGTAGGCGCTCGCCGCGTAGTTGGCGCCGTTGACACGGACGGCGTACTGCTGGATCAGCCGGCCCTTGTGCGCTCCGTTGCGCAGCTGGATGCCCTCGCCGGACGCGGCGAACATCCCGGCCCAGGCCGGGTCCTTGATCTGCTTGGTGATACGGCGGTGCGTCCAGGTCAGCCCGTCGTCGTCCGAGTAGCTGTAGTCGGCCTGGAGGACGTCCGGGTCGCTCTCGTCGTTGCCGGTGGCCGAGCCGGCGAAGCCCTGGTTCACGCCGGCCGCGTAGAACAGGAAGATCCGGCCGGTCGTCCGGTCGACCAGCAGGCTCGGGTCGCCGTAGCCCTTGGGGGCGGCGTCCTCGCGGACCACCCGCTGGGCCTGCCAGGTGGTGCCGCCGTCGGTGCTGCGGCGCAGCACGACGGAGATGTTGGAGGGCAGGTCCGCGAGGGTGGGACGGGCGTCGTACGCCGCCAGCACGGTGCCCTTGACCGAGGTGGTCAGGGCCGGGATGCGGTAGTGGGGGGAGCCCGTGCCGTCGACGGTCAGGTCCTGGGACGTGAGGGTGCCGGCGGCGGGCGCCGCGGCCTGCGCGGTGCCGGTCGAGGCGGCCACCAGCAGGGCGGCGCCGAGCAGGGCGACAGGGACGGTTCGCTGCATGGGCGATCTCTCTTCTCGGAAGGTCGGTGCTTCTCGAAGGGTGGGAGACGGGGGCGCGGCGGCAGGTGCCGGATGCGGGGTGCCGGGTGTGAGGCAGGGCGCCAGGTGAAGCACTGGTCATCAGACGGATGACGTCAGATGTCCTATCGGCACATGGACCCTAGGCAGCCGCCCCGGTGCCCGTCAAGGGTCCTCGGGGCCGGGTCCGCGAGGGGCGGGGCCCGGCCGGTCCGTCAGCCCTTGACGCCGTCGCGGGCCCGCGCCTCGGAGATCCGGCGCCTGACCGGGGCGTAGTGCTCGCCGAGTGCCTGCATGAAGCCTGCGGTGTCCTTGGCCCGCGCGGCGTCCACGATGTTCTGGTGGGCGGCGATCGTCGCCGTCTCGTCGGCGTGCGTGAATCCGTCGAGGTGCGGGGCGACGATCGTGTACACGTCCCAGAAGGCCATCGAGAGCTGGCCGATCAGCTCGTTGCCCAGCGGGGCGACGAGCAGTGCGTGGAACGCCCGGTCCGCGTCGACGAAACCGTGCCCCTCCTGCGCCCCGGTCTCGCGCATGGTGGTCACCAGGCCCTCCAGCGCGTCGAGTTGCTCCGGAGTGAGCAGCGTGACGATCCGGTCGGCCATCCCGCGCTCGAAGAGCTCGCGCACGTCCACCAGGTCGGCCATCACCTGGAAGTCGTCGTCGGGCGAGAGCAGCCCGCGGAAGGTGAGGCTCTCCACCAGTGCCGACAGGCTCAGTCTGCCGACGTACGTGCCGTGCCCGTGGCGGACCTCGACGATGTCCAGCGCGTTCAGGATCTTGACGGCCTCGCGGACGCTGGAGCGGCTGGCGCCGAGCGCCTCGCAGAGTGCGGGCTCGGTGGGCAGCGGGTCCCCGGGGCGGAGCCGTTCCTCGAGGATGTACCGCTTGATGCCGTCGACGACTTCCTGCCGGAGCAGCTGCCGGCCGGGCCTCGTTCCGGACATATGTGAACTCCCCACCTCTTGACCCCTCTCGATTGTCAAGCTACGTTCCCACGCTATCAAGGCATCAGACATCTGACGTCTGATGCGTCAGGATTCACGGACTCCGTGAATCACCGGTCCACCACCGGTGAACCGCCCTTCCAGCACCCCCGACGTCCCACCTCAGAGTCCCTGGAGGACCCGTGCCCGAGCTGAGATCAGCCGGTGTCGAGCGCCGCACCTTCCTGCGTTACACCAGTGCTGTCGGTGCCGCGGCCGCCATCACGGCGAGCCTCGCCGCCTGCGGCGGACCGTCCTCGACCGCCGACGGATCGACGGACAAGGGCAGCGGCAGCGACCTCATCGAAGCCGGTCTGTCCTACCCGCTGTCGACCGGCTTCGACCCGATGATCACCTCGGGCGCGACCCCGTACGCCGCCAACATGCACATCTTCGAGGGTCTGGTGGATCTCGATCCGGCAACACTCGTGGCACGTCCCGCGCTCGCCACCGAGATGCCGAAGAAGATCAACGCCACCACCTACCGGGCGACACTGCGCAAGGGGGCGACCTTCCACGACGGCTCCGCCGTCACCGCCGAGGACGTGGTGTTCAGCTTCGAACGCATCCTGGACCCGAAGAACGCCTCGCTGATGGCGCAGTTCGTGCCCTTCATCGACACGGTCAAGGCCGTCGACGCGGGCACGGTCGAGTTCAAGCTCAAGTACCCCTTCGCGCTCTTCCCGTCCCGGATAGCCGTGGCCCGGATCGTCCCGAAGAAGATCGTGGCGCCCGACCCCAAGGCCTTCGACGCCAAGCCGGTCGGCTCGGGGCCGTACAAGTTCGTCTCGGCCACCCGCGAGGACAAGATCGTCTTCGAGGCGTACGACAAGTACAACGGCACCCACCCCGCCAAGGCCAAGAAGATGGTCTGGCGCCTGATGTCCGACCAGTCGGCCCGGGTCAGCGCCATGGAGTCGGGCCGCGTCCAGGCCATCGAGGACGTCCCGTACATCGACGTCAAGCGGCTCTCGGGCAACGCGAGGACGGAGTCCGTCCAGTCCTTCGGACTGCTCTTCCTGATGTTCAACACCGCCGACAAGAGGTTCGCCGACAAGCGGGTGCGCCAGGCGCTGCACTACGCCCTGGACACCGAGAAGATCATCTCCACCGCGATGGTCGGCAACGCAGCGGCCGCCACCGGCTACGTGCCCTCGACCCACCCCGACTACCACAAGGCCGCGACCGTCTACACGCACGACGTGGCCAAGGCGAAGCAGCTGCTCGCGGAGGCGGGCGTGAAGAACCTGTCCTTCACCGTCCTGACCACCGACACCGGCTGGGTCAAGGACATCGCCCCGCTGCTGAAGGAGAGCTGGGAGCAGGCGGGCGTCAAGGTCACCCTCAGCATCGCCCAGTCCCCGGCCCAGTACGCCAAGGTCGACAAGGGGGACTTCGACGTCCTCGTCGCCCCCGGCGACCCGTCCGTCTTCGGCAACGACGCCGACCTGCTGCTGCGCTGGTTCTACTACGGCTTCTGGCCCGAGAGCCGCTACGGCTGGGGCAAGTCCGCCGCGTACAAGAAGGTCAGGCAGACCCTCGACAAGGCCGCCCAGGCGGGCGACGACGCGAAGCGCAAGGAGCTGTGGGGCCAGGTCACCGACCTCGTCGCGGACGAGGCGGCGCTCTACCCGATCCTGCACCGCAAGCTCCCCACCGCCTGGACCGAGAAGGCGCTGCCCGGTTTCAAGCCGCTGCCCACCACGGGCCTGTCCTTCCTGGACGTCAGCCGCGCCTGACCGGCCCCACGCCCCCGGCCGGCGCCGCTCAGCGGCGCCGGACCGTCCGGTCCGGGACGACGGGACCCCGCCGTCCCGGACCGGCCCGCCCAACCGCAAGGAACCCGACGATGGTTGCTTTTCTCCGGCTCGCGCTGCGCCGCGTCGCGATGATGCCGGTGATGATCCTCGGCATCGCGCTGCTCGTCTTCGTGGTGCTGCAGTTCTCGCCGGTCGACCCGGCCTTCAACGCGCTCGGGGAGAGCGCCACCCCCGAAGCCCGTGCGGCCTTCGCGGACGCCAACGGCCTGAACGATCCGCTGCCCGTCCGCTACTTCCACTTCCTGGGCCAACTGCTCCACTTCGACCTCGGCACGACCGTCCCGCCGAGCCAGCCCGTCGTCGACCGGATCACCGCCGCCTTCCCGCTCACCCTCCAGCTGACGGTTCTCGGCCTGATCCTGGCGATCGTGCTCGCGGTCGTCTCCGGCGTCGTCGGCGCGACGTACCGCGACCGCTGGCCCGACCAGCTGTTCAGGGTGCTCTCCATGGCCGGGGTCGCCGTCCCGTCCTTCTGGCTCGGCGTCCTGCTCATCCAGCAGTTCGCGCTGAACACCCGGATCTTCCCGACCGGCGGCTACACCAACCCGGCCGACTCCTTCGGCGGCTGGCTCCGCACCATGGCCCTGCCGGCCCTCTCGCTCGCCGTGCCCGTCGCGGCCTCACTCGCCCGGCTCGTCCGCACCTCGATGGTCGCCGAACTCGACCGCGACTACGTCCGCACCGCACGCGGCAACGGACTGCCGGTGTTCCTGGTGATCCGCTCGGTGCTCCGCAACGCGCTCGTCACCCCGCTCACCGTGCTCGGCGTCAAGGTCGGCTACCTGCTCAGCGGCGCCGTCGTCATCGAAGCGATCTTCGACCTGCCCGGCATGGGCAAGCTCATCCTCGAAGGTGTCACCGGCGGCGATGTCGCCCTGGTCCAGGGCACCGTACTGACCATCGCCATCGCGTTCCTGGTGGTCAACGTCATCGTCGACCTGCTCTACCTGCTGGTCAACCCGCGCATCAGGACGGTGTGACATGTTCACCACGGGCCGCCCGGCCAACAAACTGTCCCGACCGGCCATCGCGTTCCGCGCCCTCCCGGTCACCTCCCGCATCGCGCTCTGCGTGCTGCTCCTCGTCATCCTCGGCGCGGTCCTCGCCCCGCTCCTCACCCAGGACCCGCTCACCACCGGCACCCCGGTCCAGGCGCCCGGCGGCGACCACTGGTTCGGCACCGACCGGGCCGGCCGCGACGTCTTCGCCCGGGTCGTGCACGGCTCGCGCTACTCGCTCGTCATCGGACTCGGCTCGACCGCCCTGGCCCTGATCGCCGGCGCCCTGCTCGGCGCGCTCGCCGCGACCTCGCGCAAGCTCGGCGACGAGTCCGTGATGCGCACCCTCGACGTGGTGATGTCGTTCCCGCCGATCGCGCTGGCCGCCGTGCTCGTCGCGGTGTTCGGCACCAGCGTCCCGGTCATCATCTTCACCATCGCCTTCGTCTACACCCCGTCGCTGGCCCGGGTGGTCCGCGCCAACGTCCTCTCCCAGTACGGCGAGGACTACGTCGCGGCCGAGAAGGTCATCGGTGCCCGGCGCGGCTACATCGTGCTGCGGCACGTCGCCGTCAACTGCATGGCCCCGGTCATGGTGTTCGCCACCGTGATGGTCGCCGAGGCGATCATCTTCGAAGCGAGCCTCTCCTTCATCGGCGCCGGGGTGCAGGACCCCGACCCCAGCTGGGGCAGCGTCCTGGCCTACGGCCGCCAGATCCTCCTGGCGGGCGGCTGGTGGGCCACGTTCTTCCCGGGCCTCGCCCTGCTGGTCACCGTGCTCGCACTGAACATCCTCTCCGAGGGCCTCACCGACGCCTCGGCGGCCCCGAAGAAGGCCCGCGCGGCGGGCGCGGACCCCTCCCGCACCACCACGGCGCCGGACCCGGTCGAGGCCCGCTCCACCGTGGACATCGACGCCGCCCTGGCCAAGCTCGCGGAGCGCGTCCACGCGGGCGGCCCGGCCATCGCCCCGGTACCGGAGGACGCCGCCGGACTCCTGGTCGTACGGGACCTCGCCATCCGCTTCCCCGACCGGTACGGCACCGTCCCGGTCGTCGACTCCCTCGACCTCACCGTCCACGAGGGCGAAACCCTCGGCCTGGTCGGCGAGTCGGGCTGCGGGAAGTCCATCACCAGCCTCGCCGTCATGGGCCTCCTCGCCCGCAACGCCGAGGTCAGCGGCGAGATCCTCTACCGGGGCCGGGACCTGCTGAAGCTCCCGCCGAAGGAACGCCGCGCCCTGATGGGCCCCGAGATCGCGATGGTCTACCAGGACGCGCTCTCCTCCCTCAACCCGTCCGTGCTCGTCGGCACCCAGCTCAGGCAGCTCACCTCGCGCGGCGGCACGAAGACCCCGGCCGAACTCCTGGAACTGGTCGGCCTCGCACCCGAACGCACCCTGCGCAGCTACCCCCACGAGCTCTCCGGCGGCCAGCGCCAGCGCGTCCTGATCGCCATGGCGCTGTCCCGCGGCCCCCGCCTGCTCATCGCGGACGAACCGACCACCGCCCTGGACGTCACCGTCCAGGCCCAGGTCGTCGAACTCCTCGTCCGGCTGCGCGACGAACTCGGCTTCGCCATGGTGCTCGTCAGCCACGACCTCGCCCTCGTCGGCGACCTGTCGCACCGCGTCGCCGTGATGTACGCGGGCCGGCTGGCCGAGATCGGTGCCACCCGGTCCGTACTCACCGACCCCACCCACCACTACAGCCGCGGCCTGCTCGGCTCGGTCGTCTCGCTGGAGGCGGGCGCCGAACGGCTCCACCAGATCCGCGGCGTCGTCCCCGCGCCCCAGGGCTTCGGCCGGGGCTGCCGGTTCGCATCCCGCTGCGGCGCCGCCACCGAACTGTGCCGCACCACCACCCCCGCGCTCACCGCACGCGACGGCGCGCACGACCACGGCTTCGCCTGCCACCACCCGGCGAAGGCCGCACAGCTGGAAGGGAGCCCCCTGTGATCAGGCTCGACGGCGTCCACGTACGCCACAAGGCACGCAGCGGAGGCGTGTTCCGCCGCGACGCCGTGCACGCCCTCACCGACGCGAGCCTGGAGGTGAAGCGCGGCGAGATCGTCGGCCTGGTCGGTGAGTCAGGCTGCGGCAAGTCGACGATGGCCCGGGTACTGACCGGTCTGCAGAAGCCCACCGAGGGCACGGTCACCTTCCACGGCAAGGACCTGTGGGAGATGACCGGGACCCAGCGGCGCGACGACTTCGGCTCCGCCGTCGGCGTCGTCTTCCAGGACCCCTCGACCGCCCTCAACCCCCGGCTCACGGTCGAACAGATCCTTCGCGACCCGCTCGACGTGCACCGCCGCGGCACCCGCGAGCAGCGCCGGGCCCGCGTGGCGGAACTCCTCGACCTGGTCGGACTTCCCGGCCACACCCTGGCGGCCCTGCCCGGACAGCTCTCCGGCGGTCAGCGCCAGCGCGTCGCCATCGCCCGCGCCCTGGCGCTCGAACCCGAACTGGTCGTCGCGGACGAACCCACGTCCGCGCTCGACGTCTCGGTCCGCGCCCAGGTCCTCAACCTCCTGGTGGACCTGCGCGAACGGCTCGGCCTCGGCATGGTGTTCATCTCGCACGACATCCAGACCGTGCGCTACCTGGCCGACCGCATCGCCGTCCTCTACCTCGGCCGCATCGTCGAGGAGGGGCGCGCGGCCGACGTCGCGGGCGCCCCCTCGCACCCGTACACCGAGGCACTGCTCTCCGCGACCCCCAGCCTGCTGGAGACCACCGAGCGCATCGTGCTCACCGGCCCGGTCCCCTCCGCCACCAACCCGCCGGCCGGCTGCCCGTTCCGCACCCGCTGCTGGAAGGCCGACGACGAGTGCGCCACGGTCTTCCCGGTCCGCACCGCCGGCCCGGACGGACACCGCTGGCACTGCGTCCACCCCCAGACCTTCGCGTCCCCCTCCGGGGACCCGTCCCCCGTACCGTCCGCAAGGAGCACCGCATGACCGCCCGAACCCCCCGCTACGCGGGAGTGATCCCGCCCGTCGTCACCCCGCTCACCGCGGACGGCGAGCTCGACCGCCCCTCCCTGGAGCGGGTCGTGGGGCATCTCGTCGACGGCGGTGTCAGCGGGCTGTTCGCCCTCGGCAGCTCCGGTGAGACCGCCTATCTGACGCCCGGACAGCAGGACCAGGTCATCGAGGTCATCACGGCGGCCGCCGCGGGCCAGGTGCCGGTCCTCGTCGGAGCGATCGAGACCACCACCAACCGGGCCATCGAGCGCGCCGGCCGCGCCGCCGAACTCGGGGCGGACGCCGTCGTCGTCACCGCGCCCTTCTACACCCGCACCGACGACGCCGAGATCGACCGCCACTTCAGGCAGGTCGCGGCCGCCGTAGACCTGCCGCTCCTCGCCTACGACGTGCCGGTCTGCGTGCACAGCAAGCTCGACCCGGAACTGCTGCTGCCGCTGGCGGCCGACGGGGTGCTGGCCGGGGTCAAGGACTCCAGCGGCGACGACGGCTCGTTCCGCCGCCTGGCCATCGGCGCCCGGGACCTGCCCGGGTTCTCCGTGCTCACCGGCCACGAGCTGGTCGTCGACGCGATGATGCTGGGCGGCGCCGACGGCTCGGTGCCCGGACTCGGCAACGTCGACCCGCACGGCTACGTACGTCTGCACGAAGCGGCCGTACGCGGCGACTGGGCCGCGGCGACCGCCGAACAGGACCGTCTCGTCGGGCTCTTCGACATCATCCGCGCCGCCCGCCCGGGAACCGCCTCCGCCACCGCCGCCGGACTCGGCGCGTTCAAGACCGCGCTCATGCTGCGCGGGATCATCGCCACCAACGTGATGAGCCCGCCCATGCGCCCGCTGGACGCCGAGGAGACGGCGACGGTCGCCCGGTACCTGGAGCGTGCGGGACTCTCCACGGTCTGAGGACGGTGCCTGCGCCACGCGTCGGAGGCCCGGTCGGACAGCGTGTGCTGTCCGACCGGGCCTCCGGAGGCTGTCGTTACCGCTGAGGGGGCAGGCTCAGCCCTGCGACTTGCGGCTGCGGCGCATCAGCAGGCCGCCACCGAGGACCATCGCGGCGCTGGCGCCACCGGCGATGCCCAGGTTGCTGTTCGCACCGGTGTGCGCCATCTGCGGCGGCTTGTGGTGGTGCGTCGGCTTGTGGGGGTGCCAGGCGTGCGTCGGCGGGTTGTGCGTGGGCGGGTTGTGGGTCGGGGGGTTGTGGGTCGGGGGGTTGTGGTGCGGGGGGTTGTGCGTGGGCGGGTTGTGGTGCGGCGGGTTGTGCGTCGGCGGGTTGTGGTGGTGGCCGGGAGGGCAGTCGCCGTTGTGGTGGTGGTGATGGCCCGTCGTCGGGGGCTTCGGGGGCTGGTGGTGGGTCGGGGGCTTGTGGTGCGTCGGCGGCTTGTGGTGGGTCGGGGGCTTCGGGGTCTCCATCCCGCCCTCGCCGTTCTCGCACTCGTTGCCGAACGCCGGGTTCAGCAGGCCGACCACGTCGACGGTGTTTCCACAGGCGTTGACCGGGACGTCGACCGGGGCCTGGATCAGGTTGCCCGACAGCACGCCGGGGGAGTTGGCCGCGACGCCCTCGGCACTCGCGCCCTGAGCGTCGTCGCCGCCCGATTCCCCGTCGCCGTTCTCGCACTCGTTGCCGAACGCCGGGTTCAGCAGGCCGACCACGTTGACCGTGTTGCCGCAGACGTTCACGGGAACGTGGACCGGCACCTGTACGGCGTTGCCCGAACCGACCCCGGGGGAACCGATGGCGGCTCCGTCCGCCGAGGCGTCCGCGAAGGCGTAGCCGCCGGAGGCGGTCAGGATGCCTGACGCCGCCGCCATGACGAGCACGCTTTTACTCAAGGCTTTTCGCATTGGTTGCCCTTCCTTAGGACTTTTCGCGCGGGCGCACTGCCCGCAGTTCATTCATCAGCCGGCGCAGCAACGGTCGGGCATGCCAGTACTGCTGGGTGAGCGTCCCGTCGGGCGGGCTTGACTCCACCCATAACGACGCGCACGTGACAGAGAAACGTGAAATCGGTGAAAATCATGTGACCACCCGAACGGGCTACGTGTGAGTGTTCGTTTCCCGGGTCCGGGTCATTGGGGTGTGTCCGACGTCAGGAAGTCGAAAGACGGTTGAGTCTTGAATCAAGAGGTGTGCGCACCGAATGCGTTGTGGATTTACCGGCCTCTTTCGTACGGGTGTCCGTCGACTCCCGGCATTCGGGTGAATGGACATAACCAAACGTCCGGAAGCGAGTTGGTCAGTGCGCTCCGGTACGGGGTATCCAGTACGAGAAGGGTTCATCGTGATCAAGAAGGTCCTGGCTACGGGAGCCGTTGCCGCCTCCATCCTCGGTCTCGGCGCCACGCAGGCGATGGCCATCGGCGACGACGGCGGCACCACGTCGGTCAACGGCAACGGCGCCTCGCAGTCGTTCGGCAACGCCGAGACCCACGGCGACGGCAGCCCCCAGTTCGGCCTGGTCCAGGGCTCGCTGAACAAGCCCTGCGTCGGCCTGCCGCTCAAGGCCAACGTCGGTTCGCTGGTCGGCCTCGTCCCGATCGCGGTCCAGGACGTCAACGTCCTGTCGTCGCCGCAGAACCAGCAGTGCACCGAGAACTCCACCCAGGCCAAGGGTGACGAGGCGCTGTCGCACATCCTGGACGGTATCCCGGTCCTCTCCGGCAACGGTGCCGGCAACAGCTGATCCGGCTGAGCGCAGGCCCGGGTCGTCGGCTTTCCTCCTCCGGGCGACCCGGGCCTGCTGCTGCCCTCCAGGGGCTCGTCCGTGCGCGGCCCGCCGGCCGTGACGGTGACGTCGCGTGATCGGAAGCTGCGTCATTCGGGCGGACTTTGAGGAATCTGCGCCTCGAAGAGTTTCGCTTACCGTCTTAAATCGTTACGAATTACAGCGGCGGAGTTACGAGTGATCACAACCCGCGCTCGTGCGGCACGAAATTCGTCGCCGCTCCGGACTCCGTCGAAGAAAGGGTTGAAAGTGAAGTACACCAAGATTGCCGCCGTTGCCGCCGGAACCCTCATGGCGATCGGTGCGGCCACCCCGGCCTTCGCCGACTCGGGCGCCGAGGGTGCGGCCGTGGGTTCCCCGGGCGTTCTGTCGGGCAACCTCGTCCAGGTCCCGGTCCACGTGCCGGTCAACCTGTGCGGCAACTCCGTGAACGTCATCGGCCTGCTGAACCCGGCCTTCGGCAACACCTGCGTCAACGCCTGATCGCTGTACCGCACAGCCGGTCCCGGTACCGGTCTGCCCCGGATCGCATCTCCTGCGATCCGGGGCTTCCTCTTTCCTGCGTTCTCCGTCCCGGGAGTTCGCGGCCCTGCCCGGACGCGGTGAAAAGGCCTGAGCCGTTTCCACCGGCCCGGGGCGCGGTGCGCCGGCGGCTGGGGGCATACATCCGGGCGGGCGCGCGGGACGAAGTACCGACAGTGCACCACCGATTCGTGTCCGTTGTCCCGTGGTCACACCCGAATCAGTGATTAGTCATGCAATCGATCGAGTGGTCCGGCGGGCCGTCCCGAGAAAATCCGAAAGCTCCAGTTGCCCGGCCGCAATCGGGTCGTTAGCCATGAGGAAAGCGGCAGAAGTCACAGCTAAAGAGGGCTGGTGCGGCGCGCGGATGCGACCGAAAAAGCTGCCGCTGCAGAAGGGAACCTGAAAGTGAAGTACGCGAAGACCGCCGCGTTCGTTGCCGGCTCCGTGGTCGCTCTCGGAACGGCTGCTCCCGCCTTCGCCGTTACCACCGCGACGGCTCCGAACTTCAGCCTCGACGGCGGGATCAACCAGGTGGTCGCCGCGGCTCCGCAGGCCGTCGAGCCGATCGTCGACACCGTTGACGGTGCCACCAGCACGCTGCAGAAGGACGGCACCGTGACCAAGGTCGCCGGCCAGGCCACCGGTGCGGCCAAGGGCGCCGCCCCGCTCGTGGGCGGGCTCCCGCTCGGCGGCTGACCCGTCCCGGGGCGGCGGTTGCCGACCCGAAGCGTTCCACGCGCTCCGGTGCGGCGCCTCCCGTGAACGGACGGAGGGCGTAAGCACCGTTCGAGTGAAGTGCCACAACCATTCCCGCTGCCGCGAGTTGATCAAAGCGCTCAGGTCAGCGGGCAACAGAAGAACCCAGAAGGGCTAGTCAATGATCAAGAAGATTATGGCCTCGGCGGCCGTCGCCGCCTCCATCGTCGGCGTCTCCGCCGCGGTGGCCCCCTCGGCCATGGCGATCGGCAACGACCAGGGCACCACCTCGGTCAACGGCAACGGTGCCATGCAGTCGTACGGCAACTCCGCCACCCACGGCGACTGGAGCCCGCAGTTCGCGCTCATCCAGGGCTCGCTCAACAAGCCCTGCATCGCGCTGCCCGCCAAGGTCAACGCCGGTTCGCTGCTCGGCGTCGTGCCGATCTCGGTCCAGGACCTCAACGTCCTGTCGTCGCCGCAGAACCAGCAGTGCACCGAGAACTCCACCCAGGCCAAGGGTGACGAGGCACTGTCGCACATCCTGGACGACATCCCGATCCTGTCCGGCAACGGTGCCGCCAACGACTAGTCCCAACCCGTCGTACCCATGGGGCCGACCCGTCCGCCCGGCAGCCGATTTCCGGCCGCCCGGACGCGTCGGCCCCATGTCGTTTCCCCGGGGGCGCGGCCCCTGCGGCTGCGTCGAAGGGGCGGGCCCACTGGGCCGGTTGCCGTAGTGGCACCGGGCGCTTTCCCTCGTACCGGGTATGGCCACCTCATGGACCAGTTCGACAGCAGGAGCCCCCAGGACCGCCGCCGCCCCGCGGAAGGCGTCACACCGATCTACGACCGCCTCCTCGCCGAATGGCAGGCGACCCGGGGCGATCCGGAGCCCGTGGAGCCCGATCCGCCCCGTACCGCCGGCCTGGTGCCCGCGGCGCGGACCTCGGGCGAGGCCTTCCCGGGTTGACGAGAGGGTGTCGAACTTACGCGGGATCGAACCCATTTGAGTGGTACTGCGCAACTGTCTGGGCTGTACGCGGTTGATCAGTACGTCCCAGAACGGGGCGTTCCGAAAGGTGAAGTGTGATGAAGAAGATGATGGCCGGCGCGGCCGTAGCCGTGTCCATGGTCGGCCTGTCCGCCGCGATGGCACCTGCGGCCATGGCGATCGGTAACGACCAGGGCACGACGTCGGTCAACGGCAACGGTGCCCAGTCCTCCTACGGCAACAGCGTGACCCGGGGCGACGGCAGCCCGCAGGCCCAGCTCATCCAGGGCACCCTGAACGACCTCTGCCTCGGCGTGCCGGTCAAGGCCAACGTCGGTTCGCTGATCGGCCTCGTCCCGATCGCCGTCCAGGACGTCCAGGTCCTGTCCAACCCGCAGAACCAGCAGTGCGCCGACAACTCCGTGCAGGCCAAGGGCGACGAGCCCCTGTCGCACCTGGTGGACGACATCCCGGTCCTCTCCGGGAACGGCGTCGCCAACAACTGACGCCGGACACACGTGCCGCGGGCGGTCCGGGAAGTCCCGGGCCGCCCGTCGCGCGTCGGCGGGGCACCTGAGTGCGCACGATGCCCACCGCTCCACGGGGGCGGTGGGCATCGTGCGTGGCCGGGGCGCTCAGCCCAGGCTGCGTACCGGCAGCACACAGTGGGCGGACGTCACGATGACCTCGGGGTCACCGGCGAAGGCCCGCAGCGAGTCCTCCGTCACTGGGTTGCCCGGCGCCCCCTGCGGCCACGGGCGGGTGGCGAACATCGCGTGCACCTCGCCCTGTTCACGCGCTGCGGCGAGCCACTCGGGCCGGGCCGGGTACTGGGCGGTGAAGTGGGGCAGCGTCAGGACGGCCTGACCCGCCTGGATGAGGAGCTTCACCGGGAGCCCGGGAGTCTCGTCGGCGCGCACGGGGCCGCCGCTGACCGGAAGGCCGCTGCGCTCCAGGGCGATGTGCATGGCGCTCTCGCCTGCGGCCGGGCCGTCCGATCCGTCGCCGAGGGAGTACACGAGCAGGAAGGCGACTTCCCGTCCGTTGTGGGGATGTTCGCCGCTCCAGCCGATCAGGGTGAGGGTGCCCAACTGGGCCTGGGTGAAGGTGCCGGTGGCTGTCTGGGGGGAGGTCATGTCCGGCACCCTAACCGGCTGTGACCGGTCGATCCTCACGCGTATCACCCGATCGAGGGATAGTTGCCGGTATCCGTACCCCGTACCCCGTACCCCGGACCGGCCGTCTGCGGAGCGTCCGGCGCCGAGTGCCGGGACGACGCGCCGTGTTAAATCGGTTGACGCCACCCGCCCGCTCCGGGCTATCGTTTGCGGTGTTGGGACGGCGGGCGAGATCGCTGGTCCAGGACCGTGCGTGAACCAGGAGGTGAGGACATTGATGACCGTCATTGCGGTGGGCACTGCCCACGAGACGAAGTCCATCTGTCCCACCCCCGTGGCCGCCGGCTGACCTTCTTCCACTTCTGCGCCGCCGTGCGCAGTGCCGGGGCCACCCTGTGAAGGGTCTCCCTTGTCTCTCCCGTCTTCCTCCTCTTCCTCCTCCCTTTCCCCCTCCGCTCCGCAGGGGTCCTCCTCGTCGCACCCGCTGGCCGCGTACGGCTGGGACGACGACTGGGCGGCCGAGTTCGCCCCGTACGCCGAACAGGGGCTGCTGCCCGGCCGCGTGGTGCGGGTGGACCGGGGTCAGTGCGACATCGTCACCACCCGCGGCACTGTCCGCGCCGACACCGCGTTCGTCGTCCCGAGGGACCCGATGCGGATCGTCTGCACGGGCGACTGGGCCGCCGTCGACCCCGGGGGCGACCCGCAGTTCGTCCGTACGCTGCTGCCGCGGCGCACGGCGTTCGTCCGCTCCACCTCGTCCAAGCGCTCCGAGGGCCAGGTGCTCGCCACCAACGTCGACCACATCGCCATCTGCGTCTCACTGGCGGTGGAACTCGACCTGGGCCGGGTCGAACGGTTCCTCGCCCTCGCCATGTCCAGTGGCGGCGGTGACGCCCTGCTGCGTGACGGGGCATCGGCCGGCGACGGGACCGCCGAGACGGTCGTCGTCCTGACCAAGGCCGACCTGGTCCCGGACGCCGCCACGCTGTCCTACTTCGTCCAGGACGTCGAGCGGCTCGCCCCGGGGGTTCAGGTGCTGCCCGTCAGCTCCGCCACCGGCGAGGGCGTCGACGTGTTCGCCGCGATCGTGGCGGGCGGTACGAGTGTGTTGCTCGGGGCCTCCGGCGCCGGCAAGTCCACCCTGGCCAACACCTTGCTCGGGTACGACGAGATGGAGGTGCAGGCCACCCGTGACATGGACGGCAAGGGCCGGCACACCACCACGACCCGCAACCTCCTGGTGCTGCCCTCCGGCGGTGTGCTGATCGACACCCCGGGACTGCGCGGGGTCGGTCTGTGGGACGCGGAGACCGGCGTCGGCCAGGTCTTCTCGGAGATCGAGGCGCTGGCCCGGCAGTGCCGGTTCCAGGACTGCTCCCACGAGGCCGAACCGGGCTGCGCGGTGCGGGCGGCGCTCGCGGACGGGTCGCTGCCCGAGCGGCGCATGGACAGCTACCGCAAGCTGCTGCGCGAGAACCAGCGCATCGTCGCCAAGACCGATGCCCGGGTCCGCTCCGAGATCCGGCGCGACTGGAAGCGCAAGGGCGCCGAGGGCCGGGCCGCCATGGACGCCAAGCGCGGCCGGATCCGGTAGCCGGGACACGCCTGGTCGACGTCCGAAAACCGCGAGTGCGGTGGTGTGCGGTGCCGCACACTGGACGGTGTGATGGACGAAGAGACCAGGTACGAGGCGGTGAGCAGCCGCGACGCGCGTTTCGACGGGGAGTTCTTCTTCGCCGTTGAGACGACCGGCATCTACTGCCGGCCGAGCTGCCCCGCCGTCACCCCCAAGCGGAAGAACGTCCGCTTCTACCCGACCGCGGCCGCCGCGCAGGGCAACGGCTTCCGGGCGTGCAGGCGCTGCCGCCCGGACGCCGTTCCCGGCTCCGCGGACTGGAACGTGCGGGCCGATGTGGTCGGCCGTGCCATGCGGATGATCGGCGACGGTGTGGTGGACCGGGAGGGCGTCCCCGGCCTCGCGGGCCGGCTCGGCTACAGCTCGCGGCAGGTGCAGCGGCAGCTCAACGCGGAGCTGGGCGCCGGTCCCGTTGCACTGGCGCGCGCCCAGCGCGCGCACACGGCCCGGGTACTGCTGCAGACCACGTCCCTGCCCGTCACCGAGATCGTCTTCGCGGCCGGGTTCGCGAGCGTCCGCCAGTTCAACGACACGATCCGGCAGATCTACGCCCGCACCCCGAGCGAACTGCGCGCCGAGGCGGGTACCGGACTGGGCGCGGCGGTCAAGGAGGCGCGCACCACCGGAATCCCGCTCCGGCTCGCGCACCGGGGACCGTACGCCGCCCGCGAGGTCTTCGACCAGCTCGCCGCCGAGACGGTCGGCCGGATCGAGGAGGTCAGCGGCGAGCCCGGCGGCCGCACCTACCGCCGCACCCTGCGCCTCCCGTACGGCACCGGCATCGCCGCCGTGGACGAGCGGTCCGCCGGGAGCTGGCTGGAGGCCCGGATCCACCTCACCGATCTGCGCGACCTGACCACGGCGGTGCAACGGCTGCGCAGGCTCTTCGACCTGGACGCCGATCCGTACGCGGTCGACGAGCTGCTCGCCGCCGATCCGCTGCTCGCCCCGCACGTCGCCGCCCGTCCCGGGCTGCGCTCGCCGGGCGCCGCGGACCCCGAGGAGTTCGCCGTACGGGCCCTGGCCGGCCCGTCGGCCGCCGGGGAGCTGGTCGAGACGTACGGGAAGCGGCTGGACGTGCCCTGCGGCGGGCTCACCCATGTGTTCCCCGAACCGGGCGCGCTGGCCGCTGCGGCGCCCGACGAGCGGGTGCGCGCGCTGGCGGCCGCGCTCGACGACGGGGGCGTACGGCTCGACGCGGGCGCCGACCGGGACGAGGCCGAGCAGGCGCTGCTGCGGCTGCCGGGCATCGAACCGACGACGGCGGCCCTGATCCGGATGCGCGCGCTGGGCGACCCGGACGTCGACCCGTACGGGACACCCGGCGCCGACCGCTGGCGGCCGTGGCGCTCCTACGGCGTACGCCACGCACGGTCCGCGGGCCGGGTGCCCCGCTAAGGGTCAGGCCGGCAGGCCCCAGCTGGGTGCCGGTTCGTTCGCGGCGACCGGGCGGACGGTCAGGTCCGGGCGGTCGCCCGCCGCGGTGATCAGCGCCGAGTCGCCCTTGCGGAGGGGGACGCGGACCGAGCCGTCGGGCAGCTGCTCGTGGTCGAGGCGGCGCCCTCGTCCGTCGCGGACCTCGACCGGGCCCTCGATGCCGTGCCGCACCACGCAGGGCGCGCCCGCCTCGCTGGTGAGGCGCACCCAGCGGGTGCGGCCCTTCTCCCGTACCGCGCTGAGCAGGAAGGCGCCCTGCGTGCGGAAGTCGTGCACGGTCAGCTCCTGCCAGGCGGCGGGCAGGGCGGGGAAGACCCTGATGGTGTCGCCCCAGGACTGGCAGACCATGTCGTGCAGCGACTGGGCGGCCGACAGCGGGGTCTCGATGACCGGGCCGGACTCCTTGTACATGGTGTTGGCCTGGATGAAGCCGCTCATCAGCCGGCCCAGGTACTTCAGCGCGTCCTCGCCCTTGCCGAGCAGCGCCGACATGGAGGCCGCTCCGGTGAAGGTGTAGCCCTGCAGCGCGCCCTCGAAGCCGACCCAGTGCGCGAGGGACTTCTCGATCAGGGCGCGCTCGGCGTCGGTGGAGCCGTTGATCTCGTACAGCGGGTAGACCGCGAGCATGTGCGAGTAGTGCCGGTGGGACATGGCGAACGGCACCCCGGCGCCGATCATGAAGCCGTTCTCGTCCACCGGGTACGGGGCGAGCCTGGCCAGGACCTCTTCCCAGCGGGCGGTCAGCGGGTCGCGGACACCCAGCTCCCGGGCCGAGTCGAGCAGGGTACGGCAGCCCCAGCGCAGCAGCATCAGGTCGTAGTTGCAGTCGGGGGCGTTGACGCCGTACTCGGGGGAGAAGGTGGCCGGCAGGTGCAGCTTGCCGTCCGCGCCCGGGGCGAGGAAGTGCAGGTAGTAGTTGACCGCCTTGCGCAGCAGCGGGAACAGGGTGTCCCGCAGGACCGACCGGTCCATGGTGTGCCGGTAGGAGAGCCAGACGTTGTGCAGGGCCCAGGTCAGGTTGCCCACCTCGGGCGTGGGCGGGTCCTGGCCGGGGATGCCGACCCCGTACCCGCCGTCGGCCACGGCCGCGCCGTTGACCAGCTGCGGGTCGGTGGTGCGCGGGATGCCCGCCGAGTCCGCCCGGTAGGGGGCGGCGACCTCGCGGGAGAGCTGGTCGCGGAACTCGCTCAGGGCCCGGGTGACGGCGTCGAGCTCCAGGTGGTTGGAGCCGTGGATCAGCCAGTACTCCAGCTGGACGTTGAGGTTCCACCAGGTGTTGGGCCAGGGCGTGGGCTCCAGCCAGGGGCCCGAGGTGGCCATCACGGGGGCGTCCTTGCGGGCGGCCGAGGCCGTTTTGTAGAGCTGGATCCAGTAGAACCGCTGGAGCCGGGCGTCGGGCAGCGACAGGAAGCTCTTGCGGTAGTAGCGGTCCCACCAGAGCCGGTGCGGGGCGGCCAGCAAGGTGTACGGGAGGGCCGAGGCGAGGGTGACGTTGCGCAGCGCGCGGTCGCGGGCGGTGTTCTTCGGGTGGGAGTGCGCGACGGTCGCGTACAGGGTGCGGGCCGCGCCCCGGGTCCGCTCGCACCAGGCGGTGACGTGCTGCCCGCCGCCCAGCAGCGACTGGACGGCCGCCGAGGTGGCGCCGTGCTCCTCGACGACGGCCGGGGGGTTGCCCGTGTAGCCGTCGGGCAGCGGCTTGAACGCGGCCCGGGGGCTGATCGCCTCGGCCGGGTGGAAGACCCAGCGGAAGTCCTTCTCGCCCGCGCTCGGGGTCACCTCGACGGCCAGGACGTCACCGGTGGACTGGACGAAGGCGCGGAGCGTGAGGGTGCCCGCGGAGGTGGTGACGGTGCCCTGGAGTTCGGCCGTGCGCAGCCGCATCCGCCAGTCGATGCCCGTGATGGTGCCGGCCGGTTCCAGGGTGAAGTGGCCGATCGGGAGCCGGGCGAGGCCGAACAGCGAGCCGTACTCGGGGCGGTGGTCCTGGACCTCGGAGTGCTGGACGTTGAACCGGATCGCCTCGGTCTCGGCGCCGGGCTCCGCGTAGATGCCGGAGCCGAGCCGTCCGTTGCCCAGGTAGGGGCCCTCGTACCAGGTCTTCGGCAGCTTCTGCCAGTGCAGGTCGGCGTCGTCCAGGACGGTGTTCCAGCTGTCGGCGGGGGAGCGCACCGCGACCGGGGCGGCGCCTTGCGCGGAAGGGGCGGCGGCCTGGGCGGGGACGGCCGCGCCGCCGACCACGAGGGCGCCGCCGAGCGCGGTCCCGGTGGCGAGAACGGTTCTGCGGGAGGGCGCGGGCGACGGGGAGTCGGTTCGGCGGGATGCGGCGGGGTCCGGTGCTGTGGGCAAGGAATCTCCTGGCGACTCGTACGCAGGCGGGCGCAACAATTCATCCGAGCTATGTCCTCACGGAAGGTAGACTTGAGCCATCAGAGCGTCAATAGGGTGAGAGAGATCCGATGTATTTCTATCCATGTGATCGGGCGCCGACTACGTGACATCAGGTCCCCGCTCGAAGCCGCACCCGCGGGTCAGTGCAGGAGCAGTACGCCGAGCCACGCCCCGGTCACCAGCAGGCAGGCGAACAGCTCGATCAGCACGGAGTAGCCGGTGGCCCGCATCACCGAGCGGACCGAGGCCCAGCCCGCCCCCCGGCTGCCCAGACGCAGCCGCTCCACCCCGAAGATCACGCCCACGTACCCGAGGACCGCGCCCACCACCGGGACGACGAAGAAGCCGGCGATCGCACCGATCCCGCCCAGCAGCAGCGTCCTGCGCGGCGCACCCGACTCACGCGGGCGTCGGGGTGGCAGGAGCGGTTTCAGCGCCTGGTTGAGCAGCAGGAGCGCCGTGGCGCCGATCAGTACGCCCCAGGCCGCCGGGGTGTTGTCCGCCAGCGCCCACCACAGCACGGCCGCCCAGACGATCGCCTGGCCGGGCACGCCGGGCAGCAGCACGCCGATCAGGCCGAGCAGGATGACCAGGCCGACGGCGACGAGCTGCCACACACTCATCTGACCAGCCTGCCGGAGTCCGGCCGCTCCCGCCCGTCGTCGGCCCCGGAGCGGGTTCCGTCGGTGCAGCTCGGCGGGCGTACCGCCCGGGACGCGGGGGTGGCGCGGCCGTCAGGCGCGCGGCTCGCGGGAGACCCAGCCCCGCTCGTAGGCGTGCCAGCCCAGCTGCAGCCGGGTCGACACCCCGGTCAGCTCCATCAGCCCCTTCACCCGGCGCTGCACGGTCCGCAGCCCCAGATCCAGCTGCTTCGCGACACTGGCGTCGGTCAGCCCGGCCAGCAGCAGCGACAGGACCTCCAGATCCGTCGGATCGGGCCCGGTCGTGTCCTCCCGCACCAGACCGCTCTCACCGAGCCGCAGCGGCATCGCCTCGCGCCACACCGCCTCGAACAGCCCCATCAGCGACTCCAGCAGCCCGGATGCGTGCACGACCAGGGCCGCGGGCTCCGCGCCGCGACCGGTCAGCGGCACCATCGCCAGACCGCCGTCGGCGACCACCAGCTTGGTCGGCACCCGGTCCACCACCCGGCACTGCTCGTTCCGGCTCAGCGCCGCCGACAGCTCCAGGATGCCCGACGGCAGCGCGAGCACCTCGCGCTCGACCACCACCCGGAACGTCACGCCCCGGGTGGCGGCCTGTTCCTCTGACTCGTTGTCGAGACCGCTGACCGCGATCGGCTTCCCGGTGACCAGGGCGCACACCTCGCTCGTCGCACCCAGCTGGAGCTGGTGGAACCGGTGCGCCACCGCGCTCGCACCGGTGACCACCTCCACCAGGTCGTGGACGGCGGGTTCGGCGGCGTCCGCCCGGTACTCCTCGGCCAGCAGCACCGCCGCCAGCTCCGCCTGCTCCAGCTCATGGCGCTGCTGCGTCAGCAGCGCACCCAGCGCGACCCCCGGCGGCGCCGCCACCCAACGCCCCGTACGGGCCGAGGACTGGGCGGCCAGACCGTGCTGCTCCAGCCGGCGCAGCGCCCGTTCGGTCTCCGGCTCCGGAAGGGCCAGCCGGTGTGCGAGATCGGGCACCTCCGCCGCCCCCAGTGCCACGAGTGCCCGGTAGGCCGACTCCTGTATCTCGTCGAGTCCTATGGCTCCCAGCATCCCCGGACCCCTCCCCGGACGCAGTACTTCCGTGTCATGGCGTGTTACGCGGCCGACCGGCCGTGGCGGATAACGGCCACGGCGTAAACCCGCCTGCACACATCATCCCCGTACCGCCCGCCGCTCTGCCAATGTGGCGCCACCGCAGCACCAACAACCTCCGGAATGAGGCACTTCGTACTGCCTGTTCCGGTATCACTTGGGGAGAGCGATGCGTCCGATATCGCGTACGGCAGTGGGGGCGGCCACCGCCGCCGTCCTGGCCGTCACGGTGATCGCGCCGTCCGTGGCAGCGCCACAGGACGACACGGCCACGAAGAGACCACTCACCGGCAGCGCGGCGCCGGCCGCCGGGGCGGACAAGCCGGTCACCGTCACGCTGGTCACCGGCGACAAGGTGCTGGTGAGCAAGGACAGTTCGGGGAACGCCACGGCCACCGCCCTGGCCCGCGAGGACGGCACCCTCCCCCTCGTACAGACCCGCCGCTCCGGCAAGGACCTCTACGTCTACCCGGACACCGCCGCCAAGGCGCTCGCGACCGGCACGGTGGACGAGGAACTCTTCAACGTCACCGGGCTGATCAGGCAGGGCTACGACGACGCGCACGCGGACTCCGTCCCGCTCATCGCCACCTACTCCAAGGACACCGCCCGCAGCGCGCCCGCGACGCCGCGCGGCGCGAAGCGCGGCATCGCCCTCCCGGTCATCGACGGGGTGGCGCTCAAGGCGGACAAGACGAAGGCGGCCGGGTTCTGGGCGGACGTCACCGGCGCCCGCTCCCGTTCCGCCGCCGGGATGAAGAAGCTCTGGCTGGACCGCAAGGTCGAGGCCAGTCTCGACCGGTCCACCAAGCAGATCCGCGCCGACCTCGCCTGGGCCGCCGGATACGACGGCAAGGGCACCAAGGTCGCCGTCCTTGACACCGGCGCCGACGCCGGACACCCGGACCTCAAGGGCCGGATCACCGCGTCGGAGAACTTCACCGACTCCGACACCACCGACGACCGCCAGGGCCACGGCACCCACACCCTCTCCACGGTCGGCGGCTCCGGCGCGGCCAGCGGCGGCAAGCAGAAGGGGGTCGCACCCGGGGCCGACCTGCTCGTCGGCAAGGTCCTCAACGACAGCGGATCGGGCGACTCCTCCTGGATCATCGCGGGCATGCAGTGGGCCGTCGACCAGAAGGCCGACGTCGTCTCCATGAGCCTGGGCAGCCCCACCGCGACCGACTGCACGGACCCGATGAGCCTGGCCGCCGAGGAGTTCGGCAAGAACAAGGACACCCTGTTCGTCATCGCGGCCGGCAACATGGGTCCCGCTCTCAACACCGTCTCCTCGCCCGGCTGCGCGCCCAGTGTGCTGACCGTCGGCGCGGTCGACCGGGACGATTCCACCGCCTCGTTCTCCAGCCGGGGACCCACGATGGTCTCGCACACCCTCAAGCCCGAGATCGCAGCCCCGGGCGTCGCGATCTCGGCGGCCGCGGCAGGTGGCCGCGGGGTCTACGCCTACCAGTCGATGTCCGGCACCTCGATGGCAACCCCGCATGTCGCGGGCGCCGCCGCCATCGTCAGGGAACGCCACCCCGGCTGGAGCGCACAGCAGGTCAAGGCGGCACTCGTGTCGTCCGCGAAGAGCGACATCGCCGGTGACGTACGCGAGACCGGCGGCGGCCGGCTCGACGTCAAGGCGGCCATCGACACGACCGTGACCGGCGCGCCCGCCGTCCAGGGCGGCACCTTCAACTGGCCCCAGGACAAGAGTGACCGCACCACCGTCCAGGTGCCGTACACCAACACGGGCAGCAAGCCGGTGAAGCTCTCGCTCGAGGTGAGCGGTGTCACCGGCAACGACGGTTCGACCGTCGGGTCCTCCGTCGCCGCACTCGGCGCGAAGAACGTCACCGTGCCCGCCGGCGGGACGGTCCAGGTCCCGCTGAAGCTCGATCCGGCCGCGCGCCTCAAGGCCGCCCAGTACGGCGATGTCACCGGCCGCGTCCTGGCCACCGCCACCGGCGGGGTCAAGGTCTCCACCCCGTTCTCGCTGTACGTCGGCGCCGAGACCGTCACCCTGCGCGTCAAGCTGATCGACCGCACCGGCAAGCCCGCCGCGGGCTCCTCCTCGCTCGACCTCATCGGCACCGATGACGCGAGCGGTGAGCGCCGCTTCAACGACGGCTCGGCCGACCAGGTGTACCGGGTGCGCCCCGGCGCCTACTTCGTCTCCAGCTTCATCACGTCACCGAACCCGGAGGACGCCACCGGGCAGCTCGTCGGCTCGGTCGGCTACCTCGCCCGCCCCGAACTGAAGGTCACCAAGGACACCACCCTGGTGCTCGACGCCCGCAAGGCGCACAAGCTCCGGATCAGGACCGAGGACCGGACGAGCGAGACCCGCTCCACGACCCTCGCCTTCGGCCGTACCTGGGACGACGTCTGGATGCACTCGGGCTCGCTGACCGGCACCGGCCTCGTCGACGACTACCTCGTCGACATCCAGGGCCGCGCGCACGACGGTGACTTCGAGTTCGACAGCTTCTGGCGGGCGTACGCACCGCAGGTCAAGAAGCTTGTCGTCGCCGGCGGCGCGGATCTGCACCCCCGCAGCGCCGGAGGAGGCTCCACCGGACTCGACGGCAAGGGACAGGCCGCGCTCACCGACGCGGGCACCGGCACCCCCGAGGAGCTGGCGGCCGCCGGGGTCAAGGGCCGGATCGCCCTGGTCGAGGTCCCCGACGGCAGCCCGAACGTCTACACCCTGGCCAGCAACGCCAAGGCGGCCGGTGCCACCGCGGTCATCGCGCACCGCCCGTCGGCAGGCCCCTGGCAGCCCACGTTCGGCTACGCCCCGGCCCCGGTTCCCGTCCTGGGTATCGAGTCCTCGGAGGCCGCCGCACTGACCGCAGCCCTGGCGGGCGGCCCGGTGACCCTGCGCTGGGAGGCCACCGCCAGCAGTCCGTTCGTCTACAACCTCGGCTTCCCCGAGACCGGACCGGTCACCTCGGACCGTACGTACACCGTCCGCGACCGCAAGCTGGCGAAGTCCACCTCCACCTACGAGTCGATGGGCGTCGCGGCCGACTACGTGGACAGCCTCACCGTCTCCCGCCCCTACGGCGGCTCGTTCTTCACCGGCGGGTTCGACACGGTCTCGGTGCCCGGCAAGCGCACCGAGTACTACTCCGCCGACGACATGAGCTGGCAGCGCTTCCTCTCCTCCAGCTTCCCGTGGGGTGAGACCATGAGCGACATCGCACAGAGCTACCGGGCGGGCTCCGAACGGGCCGAGCACTGGTACGGGGGCGTGCTGGTCCCGGTCGCCCCTCGCGACGCGACGGGGGCGCTCCAACTGGCCGGTGAGCGCCAGGACAATCTGCTCGGGGTCGCCACCGCGTTCGTCGGCGACAGCGAACACACCGGTGCGCAGGGCTCGTTCGGCGATCTCGGCAGCATGCGACTGACCAGCGGCGGCAAGGAGATCGGCACCAGCTCCTACCCGTTCGGCACCTTCACGGTTCCCGCCGGGGACGCGCCCTACGAGCTCACCCTGCTCACGACGAAGACCGGTGGTCCCGCGGCGGTCTGGAAGCGCTCCACCTTCACCGAGACCACCTGGAAATTCCGTTCGCACCGGGACGAGAACGCCTACTCGCAGGGGCTCGCGCTGCTCTTCCCCGGCTATGACCTGCCGTCCGACGGGATGAAGACCCTCGCTGCCAAGGACGGTCAGAAGATCGGACTGAGCGTCACGGGCCACGCCGGCTACACGCCCGGCAAGCTGACGGCCGTCAAGGTGTCGTACTCGTACGACGGCGGCGAGACCTGGACCGGGGCCACCACCACCCAGCGCAGCGGCCGCTGGACCGCGACCGTGAACCACGCGGGCGCGGCCGGCAAGCCGGTCACGCTGCGGACCGAACTGACGGACGCCAAGGGCAACTCCGTCGTGCAGACCGTGACCGACGCCTACGCCGTGCGCTGACGCCGGATCACCCGACCGGTCCGCCGGGCGTCCTTCCCGTGGGGGGTGGGGACGCCCGGCGGACCTCTTTTCGGGGAGAGCCTCGGGGCATTTTCGGGATGACCCGTTTTGCCGGGCCTCCAGCGGTGGACAATATGGGCATGAGTCAGCAGGGGGAGAGGCCCGCCGCCCAGGAGGACGACTGGTGGCGCAGGCTGTACGACGAATCCGCCCCGGACGCCGGGGCGAGCCAGGCGGCCGACAGTCTCGACGACCGCTTCGACTCGGCGTCGGACGCTGTGGGGGCCGCCGGCGTCCTTGATGACCGTGAGGCGTACGGGGTTGCGGCCGCGGTGCCCGAGCCGCGTGTCGCACCGCCGGAGCCGGGCCCGGTGGCGCAGGCCGCGCCCGTTCCACCGCCGCCGCCCCTGCCTCCGGAGGAGCCGCCGCGTGCTCCGTGGGAGCCGCCTTCCGGCACCTCCGGGCCCCGCACCTTCGCGGCGCCGGTTCCCGAGCCGGTTCCCGAGCCGGTTCCCGAGCCGGAGCCCGAGCCCGAGCCCGAGCCGGAGCCGGAGCCCGTACCCGTTCCGTCCGCCGCCGATCCCCGCGTCGCCCGGAGTCCACTGCCCGGCCAGGACGGCCAGGACGGCCAGGCGTCGCCCGCCGCCGACGTGATGCCGCCGCTGCCCAGGCGGCCGGTCGTCCAGCGGAACGGGGACGAGCGGCCGGCGTCGGACGCGGCGGACCCGGCACCAGCCGTCCCCGCTGCCGAGGCGGAGGCGCATGAGGAGCCGGAAGCGCCCCGGCCCGTCTCGTACGTGGGGGCCAGGCCGCCCACGTACGACGCGGAACCCACCGCGCTGCCCGCCACCGACCCCCGCGAGATCCACGCCCTCGTCGCCGACACCGTGCTCGACGGCGCCAGCTACGGGACGTACACCCTGCGGGCCGCCTCCGTGCGCGGGGACTCCGCACGGTTCCGGGGCGAGCCCCGGCGCGACGCGCTGGTCACGGCGCGCTTCGGTAC
This sequence comes from Streptomyces sp. NPDC048462, assembly GCF_043200175.1. Taxonomy (NCBI): domain Bacteria; kingdom Bacillati; phylum Actinomycetota; class Actinomycetes; order Kitasatosporales; family Streptomycetaceae; genus Streptomyces; species Streptomyces sp. NPDC048462. The sequence continues at coordinate 618,407 of NZ_JBICXG010000002.1, read as the reverse complement.
GGCCGAGAGCGCCCTCGTCCTGGTCGCCGTCGCGGGCGGCGCCCGCACCGCCGAGGGCGCGCATCCGGCCGCCGCCGATGCCTGCCGCTGGATCGGGGAGGCCGTCGGACGCAGCCACGCCCGGCTCTCCGAGGACATAAGGGCGGGCCGTCGCGGCGAGCTGAAGTCCGGCCTGCACCGGCTGGCCGACCGCACCTACGGCAGGCTCCGCGCCCGCGCCGCCGAACTCGGTCTCGAACCGCACGAGTACACGGCGGGCCTGCGCTGCCTGCTGCTTTCCGCCGACCCCGGCTGCCGTACCCGGGTCTTCTTCGGTGTCGGCGGCGGCGGGCTCTTCCGGCTGCGCGACGGCGGCTGGCAGGACCTCGAACCGATGGTCCCGCACTCCGGCGAACTCACCGGCGAGGGGGTGGTCGGCTTCGGCTCGGCGTCACCCGAGAGCGGGCCCGACGGCGAGCGGCTCACCATGGACCTGGGGATCGCCACCGGGCCGTCCCCGTACATCGAGAGCCCGGTCCCGCCGCCCGCCGAGCCGTTCCGGTTCCGGGCCTCGGTCGCCCGGCCGGGCGACACCCTGCTGCTGTGCAGCAACGGCCTGGCGGACCCCCTGCGCGACGAGCCGGCGCTCGCCGACGCACTGGCCGAGCGCTGGGCACCCGGCCCCGCGCCGGGTCTCGCGGCCTTCCTCGCGGACACCCAGCTCAGGGTCAAGGGATACGCCGACGACCGCACGGCCGTCGGCGTCTGGGAGGCGTAACCGCGCGGGCCATGGGTTGATGGACTCCGGAGAACCCGTCCGGGCGAGGTCTCGCGTCCCGGGGTCCCGGACAGCCGAACGTGCACGGAGCACAGGCAGAGGGAGCACGCACCCATGGCCAAGCAGAACGTGGCGGAGCAGTTCGTCGACGTCCTCGCCCGCGCGGGAGTCAAGCGCCTGTACGGGGTCGTCGGCGACAGCCTCAACCCGGTCGTCGACGCGATCCGCAGGCACTCGGACATGGACTGGATCCAGGTCAGACACGAGGAGACGGCCGCGTTCGCAGCCGGTGCGGAGGCGCAGATCACCGGCACCCTGGCGGCCTGCGCCGGCTCGTGCGGACCGGGAAACCTGCACCTCATCAACGGCCTTTACGACGCACACCGCTCCATGGCACCGGTGCTCGCGCTCGCCTCGCACATCCCGTCGAGCGAGATCGGCCTCGGCTACTTCCAGGAGACCCATCCGGAGCTGCTCTTCCAGGAGTGCAGCCACTACAACGAGATGATCTCCAACCCCCGGCAGATGCCTCGGCTGCTCCAGACGGCCATCCAGCACGCGATCGGCCGGGGCGGCGTCAGCGTCGTCTCCATGCCGGGCGACATCGCCTCGCAGACCGCGCCGGAGAAGACGATCGAACACGCGCTGGTGACCTCGCGGCCCAGCGTGCGGCCCGGCGACGCGGAGATCGAGAAGCTCTGCCGGATGGTCGACGAGGCCAAACGGGTGACGCTGTTCTGCGGCAGCGGCACGGCGGGCGCGCACGCCGAGGTGATGGAGTTCGCCGAACGGGTGAAGGCCCCCGTCGGGCACGCGCTGCGCGGCAAGGAGTGGATCCAGTACGACAACCCGTACGACGTCGGCATGAGCGGCCTGCTCGGCTACGGCGCCGCCTACGAGGCCACCAACGAGTGCGATCTGCTGATCCTGCTCGGCACGGACTTCCCGTACAACGCCTTCCTGCCCACCGATGTGAAGATCGTCCAGGTCGATGTGCGCCCCGAGCACCTCGGCCGCCGCTCGAAGCTCGACCTGGCTGTCTGGGGCGACGTCCGCGAGACGCTGCGCTGTCTGACGCCCCGGGTGAAGGCGAAGTCCGACCGCAAGTTCCTCGACCGGATGCTGAAGAAGCACGCCGACGCGCTGGAGGGTGTGGTCAGCGCCTACACCCGCAAGGTCGACAAGCATGTCCCCATCCATCCCGAGTACGTGGCCTCGGTCCTGGACGAAATCGCGGACGACGATGCGGTGTTCACCGTCGACACCGGCATGTGCAACGTCTGGGCGGCCCGCTATCTGACGCCGAACGGCAAGCGCCGGGTGATCGGTTCGTTCAGCCACGGCTCGATGGCCAACGCGCTGCCGCAGGCCATCGGCGCGCAGTTCACGGACCGGAACCGGCAGGTCGTCTCGATGTCCGGGGACGGCGGATTCACCATGCTGATGGGGGACTTCCTGACGCTGGTCCAGTACGACCTGCCGGTCAAGGTCGTGCTGTTCAACAACTCCGCGCTGGGCATGGTCGAACTGGAGATGCTGGTGGCGGGGCTGCCGTCGTTCGGCACGACCAACAAGAACCCTGACTTCGCGGCCATCGCGCGGGCCTCGGGGGCGTACGGCGTACGGGTCGAGAAGCCCAAGCAGCTCGAAGGCGCCCTCAAGGACGCGTTCAAGCACAAGGGTCCGGCGCTCGTCGACATCGTCACCGACCCCAACGCGCTCTCCATCCCGCCGAAGATCAGTGCGGACATGGTGACCGGGTTCGCGCTCTCCGCGAGCAAGATCGTGCTGGACGGCGGGGTGGGCCGGATGCTCCAGATGGCCCGTTCCAACCTGCGCAACGTGCCCCGCCCCTGAGGCCGCCGGACCCGAGCGGCCGGGCCCCGTGTAGGCCGGCCGCTCAGGCGCGACCTACGCGTCCACCTCGTACTGCCCGTGCTCCAGGAAGTACCGCAGCTCCTCCGGCGTACCGTCGATGGCGTCCTCGGCCGCGGCCCGGAGCGCGCTGCTGATGTCCGGGTCGGCGAGGATGCGGGCGACGGCGACCCGGTCGTCTTCTGCCTGGGCGAGGCGGTAGCCGGTTTCGAGCCAGGCGCGGAGCTGTTCCGGGGTGGGGTTGCTGTCGAGGAGTTCGTTGACTTCCCTGATGACGCGCTTTCCGCTGTCGGGGTTGGCGAGGAGGCTGACGATGGCGACTGAGTCGTCTTCTGCCTGGGCGAGGCGGTAGCCGGTTTCGAGCCAGGCGCGGAGCTGTTCCGGGGTGGGGTTGCTGTCGAGGAGTTCGTTGACTTCCCTGATGACGCGCTTTCCGCTGTCGGGGTTGGCGAGGAGGCTGACGATGGCGACTGAGTCGTCCTCTGCCTGGGCCAGGCGGTAACCGGTCCTCAGGAAGGCGCGCATGTCCTCCACCGTGCCGTCGAGGGCTTTGTTCGCCTCCCGGGTGACCCCCCTGCCGCTGTCCTCGTCCGCCATGATGCGGAGGATCGCGATACGGAGTTCCTCCTCGGACATGTCGTCCACGGGCGTGCCGGAGTCGTCCGTGGCTGCCGGCGCCGTCACGGTGGCGGGCGCTGAAGCGGCACCGGCGGCGAAGGCCGGAGCGGTCAGCAGGAGGGCCGGAGTCAGGGCGCCTGCTGCGACGGCCAGGGCGGCACGGGTGAGTCTCATACGGGTGGGCCTCTTTCTCGGAACACAGGAACACAGGAACACAGTGATGATCGGGCGCCGGTGAACGCGTGTGCGTTCGTCGGTGACTTGATTGTGGCCCGCGATGCCGCCCGGGATCACTGCCGTATCCCGGCAGTTGTCGCACTCCCCACACTTCCATTGGCATGCCTCGCGCCACCCCGCCCTCTACCTGCACAGCAGCGGCAGCCCGGAGCCTCCGCCGCCGCTCCACGAGTGCGGCTGTGACCTGACATAGCGTCATGTGCAGTCGGGCGCAGGGCTCTTGGCACCCCCAAAGCAATGTGACATATTACTGACGTGTTCACGAGACAGCCCTTGGATGTCGTCGTTGTCGGGGCCGGAGTGGTCGGCGCCGCCTGCGCCTATTACGCCGCCCGGTCCGGACTCGCGGTCGCGGTGGTGGACAGCGGCCCGGTCGCCGGTGGCACCACCGGGGCGGGGGAGGGGAATCTCCTGGTCTCCGACAAGCCGCCCGGCCCCGAGCTGGCCCTCGCGCTGCACTCCGCCTCCCTCTGGCGCGAACTCGCACAAGTCCTGCCTTCCGAAATCGAGTTCGAGCAGAAGGGAGGCCTGGTGGTCGCGGCGGACGAGACGTCGCTGGCCGGTCTGACCGCGACAGCGGCCGGACAGGCCGAGGCGGGGGTACGGGCCTGCGCCGTCGCTCCGGACGAGCTGCCCGGACTGGAACCGCATCTCGCGCCCGGCCTCGCGGGCGGCGTCCTGTACCCGCAGGACGCCCAGGTCCAACCCGCACTCGCGGCAGCCCACCTGCTGCGCGCGGCCCGCCGGGCCGGGGCCGGTGTCCACCTCGGCGAGGCGGTCACCGCGGTGTTGACCGGGCCGGCGGGGGCGGTGCGCGGCGTACGGACCGGGCGGGGTGATCTGCCGGCGCCTGCGGTGGTCAACGCCACCGGCGTCCGGGGCGGCGAACTGGCGGCACTGGCGGGGGTGGAACTGCCCGTACTGCCCAGACGCGGCTTCGTCCTGGTCACCGAGCCGCTGCCCCGGCTGATCAGGCACAAGGTGTACGCGGCGGAGTACGTGGCCGACGTGTCCAGCGCGTCGGCCGCGCTGCAGACCTCACCGGTCGTCGAAGGGACCCCGTCGGGGCCTGTACTGATCGGCGCCAGCCGTGAACGGGTCGGCTTCGACCGTACGTTGTCCGTGCCGGTGATCAGCCGGCTGGCGGCTGCGGCCGCCGCGCTCTTCCCCGTACTCGGTCAGGCCCGCGTGCTGCGCGCCTACCACGGCTTCCGCCCCTACCTGCCGGACCACCTGCCGGCGATCGGCCCCGACCGCCGGGTACCGGGCCTCTTCCACGCCTGCGGTCACGAGGGCGCGGGGATCGGGCTGGCTCCCGCGACGGCCGCGCTGATCGTCGCGGCGATCCGCGAGGAGGAGCCCGCCATCGACCCCGAACCGTTCCGGCCCGACCGGTTCGACACCGCCCTCGACGACGGCCCGACCGCCCGGTCACCGAGACAGGAGCCCTGGTGATACGCATCCGCAAGCGCACCGCCGCCCGCACCCCCGCCGCCCTGGCCGGTGCCGAACCGGGGCCGGAGTTCGAGATCACCTTCGACGGCCGCCCGCTTCGCGCACTGCCCGGTCAGAGTGTGGCCGCGGTCCTCTGGGCGGCCTCCGTCCTCACCTGGCGCACCACCAGGGTGAACGGACGCCCGCGCGGGGCGTTCTGCGGAATCGGCTCCTGCTTCGACTGCCTGGTCACCGTGAACGGGCTCCCCGGCCGACGGGCCTGTCAGCTGTCCGCCCGCCCCGGCGACGTGGTCACGACCCAGGAGGGGGACGGTCATGCCGGACTCGGCCACTGAACACGCCGAACACGCCGAACACCCCACCCCCGAAGCGGACTTCACCGAACTCGCGGTGGTGGGAGCCGGGCCGGCCGGACTGGCGGCCGCGGTCACCGCCGCAGACGGCGGGCTCCACGTCGTCCTGCTCGACGCGGCGGACACACCGGGCGGCCAGTACTACCGCTCCCCGGCCCCCGGCCTCGGCGCCACCCGGCCCGGGGCACTGCACCACGGCTGGGCGCGGTTCGCGGCGCTCACGGACCGGCTCGGCCGCCACCGGGCCGCGGGACGGATCCGCCACCTCGCCGGGCATCAGGTCTGGACCGTCGAGCGGACCGGGGCGGACTGGACCCTGCACGCGGTCACCGGCCCCGACGGCGAGGGCTCGGCCACACTCCGGGCCCGCCGTCTGCTCATCGCGACCGGCTCCTTCGAGCGCCAACTCCCCTTCCCAGGCTGGACACTGCCCGGGGTGGTGGGCGCGGCCGGGGCGCAGGCCATGCTGAAGTCCGGGCTGGTGCTGCCCGGACGGCGCGTCGTCGTCGCGGGCAGCGGACCCCTGCTCCAGGCCGTCGCCCTCTCCCTGGCGCGGGCCGGCGCCCGGGTGCCCGCACTGGTGGAGGCCGCCGGATACGGGGCGTACGCACGCGCACCCCGCGTACTGGCCGCCGACCCCGGCCGGCTCCGGGAGGGGATCCGGTACGCGGCGGCGCTGGCCGGCCACCGGGTGCGGCTGCTGACCCACCGCGCGGTCACCGCGGTACACGGGACCGACCGGGTGGAGGGCGTCACCGTCAGCCGGCTGGACCGCGAGTGGCGCCCGCTGCCCGGGACCGGCCGCCGGATCGACTGCGACGCCCTGGCCGTGGGCCACGGCCTGGTCCCCCAGCTCGACCTGGCCGTCGGCCTGGGCTGCGCGACCCGGTGCGGCGCGGACGGATCGGCCGCCCTGGTGCTCGACGAGGACCTGCGCACCACCGTGCCCGGCGTCTGGGCGGCGGGCGAGACGGGCGGCATCGGCGGCGTGCACCTCGCTCTGGCCGAGGGGGAGTTGGCGGCCCTCGCGGTGACCGGCGACGCCCGGAACGGGACGCGGGCCAGGGACGCCCACCGCATGGCGGCGCTGCGCCGGGCCGGGCGGCGGATGCGCGCGTTCGCCGAGCTGATGGGCGCCGTGCACCGGCCCGGCCCGGGGTGGACCGGGTGGCTCGCCGCCGACACGGAGGTCTGCCGATGCGAGGAGGTCACCGCCGGGGCGATACGCGAGGCGGTCGATGACCTCGGCGCGGGGGACAGCCGTACGGTCAAGCTCCTCACCCGGGCCGGGATGGGCTGGTGCCAGGGCCGGACGTGCGGCTTCCCGGTCCGGGAACTGGCGGGCTGCCCGACGGAGGCCGGAGCTCCGGACCGCCGCCCGCTCGCCTGCCCGGTCCCCCTCGCCACGCTCGCGCGCGCCGTCCGCCCCGAGGACGTGTGAGCCCCCGGGGCACGGGGGTCCCCAGAGCACCGCCGCGAGCGAGGCCCCTCTCCTTCCCCCTTCGCCGGTCCATGTCATGCCACACCTCTGAGGGAGCCCCGATGTCGATGAACCCCACTGCCCGGAACAGTCCTTGGCGAGGCGTCATGGTCGCCACTCCGCTCACCCTGCGCGACGACCGCTCCATCGACTTCGACGCGTACGCGGCCCACGTCCGCGACCTCGTGGACGCCGGCTGCGACGGGGTGGTGCCGAACGGCTCGCTGGGGGAGTACCAGACCCTCACGGACCAGGAGCGCGACCAGGTGGTGCGGGTCGCGGTCGAGGCCGCCGGGGACGGGGCCAGGGTCATGCCCGGGGTCTCCGCCTACGACAGCGCCCAGTCGCGCCGCCTGGCCGACCGGGCGGCGGAGGCGGGTGCCGCGTCCGTCCTGCTGCTCCCGCCCAACGGCTACCCGTGCGAGGACGCCGCCGTGCGCGCGCACTACGCCGAGGTCGCCGGGGCGGGCCTGCCGGTCGTCGCGTACAACAACCCCTACGACACAAAGGTCGACCTGACCCCGGGGCTCCTCGCGCAACTCCACGCGGACGGGTCGATCGTGGCCGTCAAGGAGTTCAGCGGGGACGTCCGCAGGGCCTACGAGATCGCCGAGGAGGCACCCGGGCTCGACCTGCTGGTGGGGGCCGACGACGTACTGCTGGAACTCGCCCTGGCCGGTGCGGTCGGCTGGATCGCGGGCTGTCCCAACATGCTGCCCGCCGGCTGTGTCGCGCTGTACCGCGCCGCTGTCTCGGGCGATCTGGAGGCTGCCCTGCCGCTCTACCGGCGGCTCCACCCGCTGCTGCGGTGGGACTCCAAACCGGAGTTCGTCCAGGCGATCAAGGCGTCGATGGACATCGTCGGCCGGCACGGCGGTCCCACCCGGCCGCCCCGCCTGCCCCTGGAGGCGGCGGCCGCCACCGCCGTGCGCGCCGCCACGGAGAAGGCGCTGGCCGAAGGGCTGGGCTGACTCCGGGTCCGCTCAGTCCGGAACCGCCAGGCCCGGCCCGGTAGCAGGCACGGCGGAACGTACGACCCACCGCACAACGCCCAGCGTACGACCCACCGCACAATGCCCAGCGCACGACCCACCGCACAACGCCCAGCGCAGGACACACCGCACGACACACCGCGCGGCGCACGCACGTGCCGCGCGGACCGGCAGGACGACCGAGGGGGAGACTTGCGCACGCGTCACGTATTCCACGCCGTCGACTCGCACACCGAGGGCATGCCCACCCGCGTCATCACCGGCGGGATCGGCGCCGTCCCCGGCGCCACCATGGCCGAGCGGCGCGACCACTTCATGGCGCACCGCGACGCGGTACGCACCCTGCTGATGTACGAGCCACGCGGCCACGCCGCCATGAGCGGGGCCGTTCTCCAGCCGCCGACCCGGCCCGACGCCGACTTCGGGGTGCTGTTCATGGAGGTCTCGGGCTGCCTGCCGATGTGCGGACACGGCACGATCGGAGTGGCCACCGTACTGGTGGAGACCGGCATGGTCGAGGTCACCGAACCGGTCACCACCGTACGGCTCGACACCCCGGCCGGACTGGTCTCCGTCGACGTCCACGTCGAGGACGGCGCCGCGATCTCCGTCACCCTGACCAACGTTCCCGCCTTCTCCGCCGGCCTGGGACTCACCGCGAAGGTGCCCGGCCTCGGCACCGTCACCTACGACCTCGCCTACGGCGGAAACTTCTACGCGATGGTGCAACTGGCCGATCTGGGACTGCCGTTCGACCGGTCACGCAAGGACGAACTGCTGGCGGCGGGGCTCGCCCTGATGGACGCGGTCAACGAGACGGACCGCCCGGTCCACCCCCTCGATCCCGGGATCAGCGGGCTCAAGCACGTCCAGTTGATCGCGCCCGGCTCCGACGCGGTGCGCTCCCGGAACGCCATGGCCATCCACCCCGGGTGGTTCGACCGGTCGCCGTGCGGCACCGGGACCTCGGCGCGGATGGCCCAGCTCCACGCGCGGGGCGAACTTCCGCTGGACACCGACTTCGTGAACGAGTCGTTCATCGGCACCACGTTCACCGGCCGGCTGGTCGCGGAGACCACCGTCGCCGCGCTGCCCGCGGTCGTCCCCACCGTCACGGGACGCGCCTGGATCACCGGAACCGCGCAGTACTTCCTCGACCCGTCCGACCCCTTCCCCGAGGGGTTCCTGCTGTGAATCCGTGATCCGGCGGACGCTCCTGCCCGGCCCCGTACTTCACACCCCACGGGGCCGGGACGCAAGACAACGTCACATTGTATTCTGGCTCTCCGCACGGTGCTGGAGGACAGACATGGCCCGCCTCACGTCGCTCAACGCGATCTCGGCGCAGGAACATCTGCGCGACCAGGTGGCGCACGCGCTGCGGGCGGCGCTGATCGCCGGTGAGCTGAGGCCGGGGACGATCTACTCGGCGCCCGCGCTCGCCTCCGAGTTCGGCGTCTCCGCGACACCCGTGCGGGAGGCCATGCTCGATCTGGCCCGGGAGGGACTGGTCGAGGCCGTCCGCAACAAGGGCTTCCGGATCACCGAACTGACCGACCAGGACCTCGACGACTTCACCGAACTCCGCGCCATGATCGAGGTCCCCACCGTCGGCCGGATCGCACGGATGGGCCTGACGCTGGAGCTGGAGGCGCTGCGCCCCGTCGCGAAGGAGATCGTCGAGGCCGCACGCCGGCACGACATCCTTGGCTACCTGGAGGCCGACCGGCGCTTCCACCTCGCCCTGCTCGGGCTGGCCGGGAATCGCCGGCTGGTCGAGGAGGTCGGTGAGCTGCGCAAGCGTTCGCGCCTGTACGGCCTGAACAGGCTTGCGGAATCAGGCCAGTTGACGGCCTCGGCCGAGGAGCACGTACAGCTCCTCGATCTGGTCGTCGCCGGGGACGCCCCGGGCGCCGAGGCCTGCATGCTCGCCCACATGTCCCATGTCCGGTCCCTGTGGGCCGACGGCATGAAGGCCTGACACTCCCCGAACGCTCCCTGGCAAGCACCGGACCCGGATGACGCAGGCTGTCCGGGTGCTCCGTCATGTCCGGCGCCGGGTGCGGTGAGCCTCCTCAAGTCGCTTGCTGGCGGCCAGAGTTGGCCGCCATGCCAATTCGCGCCCAACTGCTTCCTAAGGACATGTGACATGTGCCATTGTACAGGCGGTCGCCATCGAAGTCGTGTTCATGCCAGGCGGCTATCCCCTGCCCGGCCTTCCGGCCCGGCCCCGGTCGCGCACCATCCCCCACGGCCGCGCACAGTCGCGCGGCCACCACTCCGCTGGGAGGCGGCACGTGAAGAACCGAACGGTTCGTCAGAGATTCACCGGCCTGTCCACCGTGGCCCTGGCAGCCTGCCTGGGCGTCGGCATGCTCGCGGCACCGAGCCGGGCCGCCGAGGTCCGTCCCTCCGCCTCGGCGGCCACGAGCGCGAACGCCGCCGCACACCGGGCCGCCGACCCGGCCGCACCCGAGCCGGGAGGCCCCGCCGCACAGGCCCTGACCGCGCCCGCCCAGGACGCCGGCCACATAGCCGACCAGGCACTGAAGCCCGCCGACCGGCCGCCCACGACCGCTTCCACCGACGCGCTCCGCCGCGACTACGACGATCAGGGCTCCTCCGCGCCGAGCCACCCCGCCCCCTCGATGAAGGCGAAGGCCCGCGCCGCCGCCCGATCGGCCGGAACCGGGGCTGCCGCCGCCTGCTCCGTCGCGGACTTCACCAGCCGCACCGGCAGCGCCCTCGTCCAGCAGGTCAAGTCCTCCACCACCGACTGCGTCAACACCCTGTTCGGCGTCAAGGGCAACGACGGCTACCTCGCCTTCCGTGAGGCCCAGATGGTGAGCGTCGCCAACGCGCTGCGCGACGGATCGGCCGCCTATCCGGGCGACAGCAGCACGGGCATGCCGCAACTGGTGCTCTTCCTGCGGGCCGGCTACTACGTGCAGTACTACGACCCCGGCACCGTCGGCAGCTACGGCGCCCCGCTGGGCACCGCCATCCAGGGCGCCCTGGACGCCTTCTTCGCCTCCGCGCACTCCCGGGACGTCACCGACGCCAACGGCGAGACCCTGGCCGAGGCCGTCACGCTCATCGACAGCGCGGAGCAGAACGCCCGCTACCTGTACGTCGTCAAGCGGCTGCTGGCCGGCTACAACTCCTCTTACGACAGCTCCTGGTACATGCTCAACGCGGTCAACAACGTCTACACCGTGACCTTCCGGGGCCATCAGGTGCCCGAGTTCGTCAGCGCCGTCGAGGCCGACCCGAGCCTGCTCGACGCGCTCGCCGGCTTCGCCCGCGACCACCTGGGCCTGCTGGGCACGGACCGGTCCTACCTGACCTCCAACGCCGGGCGCGAGCTGGCGCGCTTCCTCCAGGAGGAGTCGCTGCGGCCCAAGGCCCGCCCGCTCGTCACCGACCTGCTCGGCCGCACATCCCTGACCGGGCCCACCGCGCCCCTCTGGGTCGGACTGGCGGAGATGACCGACTACTACGACGCGGCCAACTGCTCCGTCTACGACACCTGCGACCTGTCGGCCCGGCTCAAGAGCGCCGTGCTCCCGGTCGACTACACCTGCAGCGACAGCATCCGCATCCTGGCCCAGCAGATGTCCCCGGCCGACCTGGGAGCCGCCTGCACCAGTCTGCGCGACCAGGACGCCTACTTCCACGGCGTGGTGCGCGACAACGGACCCGTCGCCGACGACCACAACAGCACCATCGAGGTGGTCGTCTTCGATTCGAGCACCGACTACCAGACCTACGCCGGGGCCATCTACGGCATCGACACCAACAACGGCGGGATGTACCTCGAAGGCGACCCGGCCGCAGCCGGCAACCAGCCGAGGTTCATCGCCTACGAGGCGGAGTGGGTCCGGCCCGACTTCCAGATCTGGAACCTCAACCACGAGTACACGCACTACCTCGACGGCCGGTTCGACATGGCCGGCGACTTCGAAGCCGGCATCACGACACCGACCATCTGGTGGGTGGAGGGCTTCGCGGAGTACGTCTCCTACAGCTACCGAGACGTCACCTACGACGACGCCATCACCCAGGCCGCCGCGCACACCTACACCCTGCGCACCCTGTTCGACACGACGTACGAGAACGCCGACCAGACCCGCGTCTACAACTGGGGCTACCTGGCCGTGCGTTACATGCTCCAGTCGCACCGCGCCGACGTGGACAAGCTGCTGGGCCTCTACCGGACCGGCGACTGGAACGGCGCCCGCACTCTCCTCACCTCCACCATCGGCAGCCGCTACGACGCCGACTGGAACAGCTGGCTGACGTCCTGCGCGGCCGGCAGCTGCGGCACCACCACCAACCCGCCCACCGATCCGGTCACCGAGTGCACCTCGGCCGACAGCCGTGAACTCGGCCAGAACTGCGCCCGCAGCGGGCAGCGTGCCACCAAGGGCGACTACTCCTACCTCTACGTCTACGTGCCCGCCGGCACCGACCGGCTGAAGATCACCACGAGCGGCGGAACGGGCGACGCCGATCTCTACTACAACGCCGGTGGCTGGGCCACCACGGGCGCCTATACCTCCCGGGCGACCGGCAGCGGGAACGCCCACACCCTGACCGTCGATCACCCGGCGGCGGGCGCGCACTACATCAGCCTGTACGCCGTGGCGGACTTCGGCGGCGTGAAGGTCTCCGCACAGTACTGAGGCCCCGGAGGGTCACGGGTGCGGCCGGTCCGGCGCCCGTGGCCCTCAGCGCAGCAGCAGGGTGCCCGGCGCCGTCTCGGCCCGGATGATCTCCACGAGCCGGTCGAAGAGTGTCGGCCCCAGCCCGGCGTCCGCCCGGGTCAGCTCCTGGCGCAGCCTCGGCAGGTTGCCCGGATCGGCGCGGGCCTGCAGGCCGCGCAGGTACCGTGCCGTCTCCTGGTGCCCCAGGGCGGCTGCGGAGCGGGTGTGGTCGCGCCACTCGATGACGAAGTCGTCGTCGTCCGGCGTGCCCATCCCGCCGCGCAGGCAGTCGGCGAAGGAGTCCGGATTGCGGCCGAAGTACCCGCCGGGCCCGTTCACCGCCTCGCCGATCACCTGCCAGAAGCGCTCCAGGCCGGTGACCTCGGAGCCGTTGATCACATAGGTCACGGTCATGCGGTGAGCGTACAAGTCCCTTCCGCCGGTGATCCGCGCCGCAGGTGGGGGACTGCGGCGCGGATCCGGGCGGGGAGGGTTCAGCAGGTGAAGTCGACGAGGTCGAACGTCTCGTAGTGGTCGGAGGTGTAGTAGTCCTCCTGGGTCTCCTCCCCGGTGACGATCCGGCGTGCGCCACGCGTGGGAGCGCCAGGGGTGATCACGGTGTACTCGTGGTAGTAGCCGGTGCTCTGGCCGGGCAGGACGCCTTCGCGGTTCTGGAAGACGACTCCGTCCTGGTCGTACGGGAAGGGGCCGCCCGCGTCGATGAGATCGAGGGTGTCGTGCGCCTGGGAGGGGAGGGCGTCGTAGCAGATGCTGCCGACCGAGGCGGGGGCCGCTGTCGCGGTCGCCGCGACGGGGCCGCCGACGAAGAGGACGGACAGTAGGGCGGCGACGCCGCCGAGCGTGGTGATCCGTGGGGGGATTCGCATACCCACCATGATGACGCGCGTAGACGCGGTCCCGTCAACGCCAACTCATGTGAATTTTTCGGAAGTTAACCTGAACGGCGGAAGCTCCACGTCGAGACGCCGGTTCCGCCCGGACTCCGTGGTTCCGCACTCATTGACGCCCGGGAAAGCGTGACGGCCCGTGAGCGGGGCATGCATTGCGTGAAGCGCATTCGACGAGAAGGGGGCGGTTCACTGTGCGGGCGGGGGAGACGATGGAGCGTCAGGAACTGGGCCGGCTGCATCGCAGACTGGGCAGCGCCGATCTGGCGGCCGTGTCCGAAGTGCGAGGTGCGGTAAGGGAGTTACTGAGGTACCGCTGGAAGGAGGAGCCCGCGCAGGTGGCCGAGCTGCTGCTCAGCGAGCTGGTGACCAACGCACTGGTCCACACGGACGAGGGCGCTGTCGTCGCCGTCAGCGTGGCGCCCCGCAAACTGCGGGTGGAGGTGCGGGACTTCGTCCCCGGGATGCCCGTGTCGCGCGTACCGAACGCCGACGACGGTACGCACGGCAGAGGGCTGATCCTGGTGGAGAGCCTCGCGGACGCCTGGGGGATCAGCCCCAAGGCACTGGGCAAGGTGGTCTGGTTCGAGCTGGAAGGCGAACGGCCCTGACGATCCGGTGGATCGTCAGGGCCGTTCATCGCCGGCCTTGCCGGCCGGTCGGCCGGAGCCGGGCCGACCTTGTCAGCCTGTCGGCCGAAACCGTTCTGACCATTCGGCCGACCCGTGCGGGTCAGCCGAACTGCTGCTCCAGGTCCTTCAGTTTCTGCTCCAGCGAATCGAGCCGGGGCAGGGACTGGGTGTCGTCCTCGGAAGTGAGGTCGACCGCTCTCGGATCAGTCGTGCTCAGGTCCGGGGCGTTCTTGGAGCTGGAGCCGGTTACGGCTTGCAGGGATGGCCGGGGTCGCAGTGGCAGCTGACCCGGCTCGGATATGGCGGGCTCCGCGACGGACTGTGCGGAGCCCGTCGAGGCGGTGATGGCCTGGACATCCACCTGGGCGCTGCCCCGGCCCACCCGGCCCCAGGCCCGGTTCTGCCGGTTCAGGGCCTTGATCTGTGCTCGGTCCAGCTTCTCCTGGTCCTTCCTGCGGAGACGGTTCTGCTCCTTCTCCCTGCGGTCCTCGCGTACCTCGTCGACCGCCTCGTCCAGCGTGCGTACGCCTTCGAGGAGCATCAGCGACCAGGCGCCGAAAGTCTCCCGGGGCGCGCGCAGCCACCGGACGATCCGGATCTGCGGCAGCGGGCGGGGCACCAGGCCCTGCTCGCGCAGCGCGGCGACACGGGTCTGCTTCAGCGCCCGGTCGAAGAGCACGGCCGCCGAGAGCGACATCCCCGCGAAGAAGTGCGGGGCGCCCGCGTGGTCCAGGCCGCGCGGTGCGTGCACCCAGTTGAACCAGGCGGCAGCGCCGGCGAAGGTCCACACCAGCAGCCGGGAGCCGAGTGCCGCGTCGCCGTGGCTCGCCTCCCGCACGGCGAGCACGGAGCAGAACATCGCGGCCCCGTCGAGCCCGAAGGGCACCAGGTATTCCCAGCCATCGGCGAGGCCGAGGTTCTGCCGGCCGAAGCCGACGAGCCCGTGGAAGGAGAGCGCGGCGGCGACCGCCGCGCAGCAGAACAGCAGAACGTACGAAGCGGTGGCGTAGAGCGCTTCCTTGCGCCTGCGGCGGTCCTCGCTGCGTTCCCAGGTGTCGTCGGCCGCGGACGTGTCGGCGGCGCGCTTGCCGCGTGCGACCAGCGCCACCGCCACCGCCGCCATGACTCCCGCGAGCAGCACGGCGCCCGGAAGCAGCCAGTCGAGCGATATGTCGGTCAGTCTCATGCGCGGTCCCTTGCGTCGCGTAGGGCGTTTCGGGCGCAATCGTGGCGGAGATTCCCTCAAGTCCTGGCGGTTTCGGGGCAAGTGAACGCCAATGGGGTGGCTGAGCCGGTGGATTTCCTCGATCTGGTCGAACGCCCCTCAGTGGCGGGGCAGTTGTGTTCGATATATGTCACCCCTGCGGGCGGTGTGGATCAGGGAGCGGGCGTCAGCTTCCGGACCCGGTCGGCGTCACAGGTGCGCGGGCAGGTGACACAGGTGTCCTCGGGCCGCAGCGTGTAGAAGAGACAGCAGCTCGCCCGGTCCCGGGTGGGCAGTGACTCGCCCTCGGGTCCGGTGAGTTCCCGGAAGCCCGCGGTGCCGACGTAGGGCTTGGTGGTGCCCGGCAGGAGGGCCTCCAGCTCGGCCATCGCCCGCCGCTCCTCGCCCAGCAGGTGGGCGATGTACCAGAGGCCCTCGACGATCTCGTCGGTCGCCATGCCCCACAGGGCCCGCTTCCCGCGCCGCATCCTCGGTCCGAAGCCGTCGAGCACCGGTCCGAGGTGCTCGGCCACGGAGGCGAGGACCTCGGCGCGCAGCGCGGCCTCGTCCGCCACCACCCGGGCACCCGGCAGCGCCGCCGCCGGGTCGTCGGGCAGGCAGGCGAACTCCCTTACCCGCAAGGTCAGATGGCCCAGCGCGCGCTGGAAGGAGACGTCCTCGACCGGGATCCGGGGCACCCGCCGGTGCAGGAACCACGGCACCGTCACCAGCAGACAGGCCGGCCAGGCGTAGCGGTGCAGTCCGAAGCTGGCGACCACGTCGGGCCTGGCCTGCTGTCCGTAGTCCCGCAGCACCTGCGCGTTGTCCCAGGCGAGGAAGGTGTCCAGGGCGCTGCCGCCGGCCGCCAGCTCGTGCGCGCCGACCCAGCCGACGCCGCCCGGGGCGGACTCGCCGTCCGTGAGTACCTCGGCGCGCAGTCCCGGGAAGACCTCGGCCAGACGCGCGTACGCCTCGGTCACGGCCGAGGACGCCGCTGCGGGAAGCGGGGCGGGAAGCAGGGCGGGGAGGGGCATGCGCGGACCACCGTATCGCGATCGTTTAGAGGTAAGCCTTACCTTACCCGACCTGATCGATGTTTGAACTGCGGCCTCCTCCGCCTATCGTGCACACGGGGCACGGCACGGGCGAGCCGCGCCCGGCACGTCCGAGGAGGCAGCCGTGGAGCAGGGCAGAGGGTGTGAGGAGGTGCGGCCGCCGTACGCGTCCGCGACCGCCCACTCGTCCGTCCGGGTGCCCGAACAGGCCCGCGGCGAGCACACCCACGGCGAGCAGCCCCCGCCCCGGCCCGCCGTGCGGCGGCACTCCGTGCGTGGCCAGATCCTGGCAGCCCTGCGCGCCGCCCTCGTCGACGGCGAGCTGATCCCCGGGCAGGTCTACTCCGCCCCGGCCCTCGGCGCCCGCTTCGGGGTCTCCGCCACCCCGGTGCGCGAGGCCATGCAGCAGCTGGCCGTCGAAGGGGCCGTCGAGGTCGTGCCGAACCGGGGCTTCCGGGTCGCGGAGCGCGGCCCGCGCGAGCTGGCCGAGCTGGCGGAGGTGCGGGCGCTGATCGAGGTCCCCGTCATGCTGCGGCTCGCCCGCACCGTGGCCCCGGCGGGCTGGTGCGCCCTGCGCCCGCTGGCCGACGCCACCGTCGCGGCGGCGGCCGTCGGCGACCGGGCCAGTTACGCCGAGGCGGACCGGGCCTTCCACGGAGCGGTGCTCGCCCTGTCCGGCAACACCCAGCTCGTCGCGGTGGCCGACGAGCTGCACCGCCGCTCCCAGTGGCCGCTGGAGACCAACCCGGTCACCCGCCGCGCCGACCTCCTGGCGGACGCGTCCGAGCACACCGCGCTCCTGGACGCACTGATCGCCCAGGACGTGGTGGTCGTGCAGTCACTCGTACGGGAGCACTTCGCCGGTTCCGGGGCCTGAATCCGGCAGCCGGGGCCGGGCCCCCGGGCGCGGCCTCAGTTCGCCTCGGCGGTCCCCGGACCCGGCGGGTCGATGTGCGGGGCCAGCCAGGTCGGTACGCCGCCGAGCAGCCGGAAGAGCCTGCCCGCCTCGGCGCGCAGCCGGGTCGCCACCTCGGGCTCCGGCTCGGCGTCCGCCATGGCGATGAGCGCCGGGGCGGTACCGACGAGGTAGCCCAGCTCCTCCCTTATCCGCAGGGACTCCGCGAAGCCGTGCCGGGCCTCCGCCAGCTCCCCCTCGCGCAGCGCGATCAGCGCGAGATGGCGCCAGGTCGAGGAGAGCAGCAGCTCGTCGCCCTGGGCGGTGGCGCCGGCATGAGCCCTGCGGTAGGCGGCGCGCGCGGCCTGCGGCGAATCCGCGATGTTCTGCGCGATCAGGCCCCGCCGGAAGTCCAGCAGCGGGCGTCCCGCGCCGGCCGGGGACAGCAGCGCCGCGGCCCGGCTCAGCGCGACCCGGGCCTCGTCGGCCCGGTCCCGCACACCGAGCAGCGTCGAGGCGTACGCGAGGTGTCCGCGCTCGCACGCGGCGGCCCCGCGCTCGGCGTCGTCGTGGGCCAGGGCCTCGGCGGTGCGCAGCGCGTCCTCGGCTTCGGTCCAGCCCTGCCCCGCGTACAGACAGCGCTCGGTCAGCAGGGCCGTCCGCTGGAGCGCCGCGGCCGGGTCGGTGGCGGCGTCGTGTTCGAGCAGTGCCGCGGCGTCCGTCCAGCAGGCGCGTGAGCGCAACCGCCATACGGCTGTCTGGAGCGGCGGATCGTCATCTGCTGTCGTTCCGGAACCAGACATGGCGGTATACGCCACATTGCCCTCCCCGAGCGCACCATTGAGCTGTGGAGAGTGTCCGTCCACGGGGCGGTGCACCCGCGATGGCCGGACGCTCTGAGTCTGGCCGCATCACAGCACGGAATGGCACGCCGGGCCAAGAGGTCGAGGCAATGTCAGGTGAAACTTTTCACAATCGACGGAAGACGCCGGAAGCCGCCCGGGACGGCGGGAGGCCCCGGGAATCAGCTCATACGCAGGGCGAGGAAGAAATCGAGCTTGTCCTCGAGGCGCGCGAGATCACGCCCCGTCAACTGCTCGATTCGCCCGATCCGGTAGCGCAGCGTGTTGACGTGCAGGTGCAGCCGGGCCGCGCAGCGGGTCCACGAACCGTCGCAGTCCAGGAACGACTCCAGGGTCGGGATCAGCTCCGCGCGGTGCCGCCGGTCGTAGTCCCGGAGCGGGTCGAGCAGCCGTGCGGTGAACGCACGGCGCACGTCGTCCGGGACGAACGGGAGCAGCAGCACGTGCGAGGCCAGCTCGTGGTGGCCGGCCGCGCAGACCCGCCCGGGACGGGCCGCCGCCACCCGGCGGGCGTGCCGGGCCTCCTCCAAAGCGCCGCGCAGCCCCTCGGGCGAGTGCACCGCCGCGCTGACACCCAGTGTCAGGCGGCCGTCGTCGGCGAGCCCCGCGGACAGCGGCGCGCGCACGGCGGCGAGCAGGACGTCGGCGTGCAGCGCGGGATCCTCGCCGGAGGGCTCCGGGCCCTCCGGGTCTTGGGCGCGGTCCGGGTCCCCGTCCGGCAGGGCGACGGCGGGCAGCGGCACCAGCGCGACGGCCTCGTCGCCGGAGTGCGCGACCGCGATCCGGTCCGCGGAGTCGGGGCCCGTCACGGCCGGGTCGACGAGGATCTCCTCCAGCAGCGCCTGGGCGACTGGGCCGCCCGCGACACCGGACCCGGACGAGCCGGGGGCGCCCTGCTCGTCCCAGTCGACCCGGGCCACCACCACCTGCCAGTGCGGCGCGGTGCCGAGGCCGGGCAGCAGGACCGGGGCGGCCACCCGCAGCCTGGCCGCGATCTCGGCGGGCGGGGCGCCGGCCTGGACCAGTTCGAGGACCTCCTGGGCGAGCCTGCGGCGCACGGTGCGGGCCGCGTCCCGCCGGTCCCGCTCGACCGCGATCAGCTGGGTGACGCCCTGGAGCAGGTCGAGCCGGGCGGCCGGCCAGTCGCTCGCGTCGGCCTCGACGGCGAGCAGCCAGTCGGAGAGCACCGACTCGCGTACATCGCGGGAGGCCGGCACGGCGCCCCGGCTGTTGTTCCGGATCGGGAAGAGCGAATACGCCACTCCGCCGATCGCCGCCCGGTACGGGGCGCGGCGGCCGGTGCGGACCGCGGCCAGGTGCAGACCGGCCAGCTCCGCGGCGGCCGGGCCGGGCAGCGGCGCGCCCGCGCCCGCGATCTGCCGGCCGGTGGGCGAGAGCACCCAGGCCTGGAGGTCCAGGTCGGAGCCGAGCAGGTCCAGGACCACCTCCGGCCCGCCGCCCGCCGGCCCCGAGGTCATCAGCCGGCGGTGCCGGTCGACGACCGCCGCCAGGTCCCCGGCGCGCTCGCCGGACACCTGACGGACCACGTACTCGGTGATCATTGCGAACGCGACGGTCTCGTTGACCGCGAAGAGCGGCAGCCGGTGCCGCCGGCACGCCTCGACCAGGTCGTCCGGGATGTCGCCGAGCTCCGCCTCGCCCGCCGCGAGCCCGGCGACACCGGCTCCCGCCAGGATCCGTACGAAGGGTTCGGAGTCCGCCGCGTCCCGGTGCCAGGCCAGGCCCGTCAGCACCAGCTCGCCGCCGGTCAGGTAGCGGCTGGGGTCCCGCAGGTCGGTGGTCATCACGCCGCGGACCGAGCGGTCCAGCTCGTCGTCGCCGCCGAGCAGCCGCAGGCCCAGCGCGTCGGTCTCCAGCAGTGCGCGCAGCCGCATCTCGTCGCCGCCGATCTCATTTGTTGGTGCGGGTGAAAACTGGGTGTTGCGGTGAGGTCACAGAGACCCGTCATTCGTTCGAATCTACAAGACGAGGACGAAGACCAGCCAACTCCTTCATGGTTTCAGTGACTGCACCAGGTGGAGCAGGGCTTGTGTACTGGGCCACACACCGCGTTAACAAGACATGAACAAGTCGAGGGCCGGCCGTCCCCAGCCCCCAGCGCACGACCGATTGAGAAGAAGAGAGCCACTCATGGACTTCCTTCGCCCCGCCAGCTGGGAGGAGGCGCTCGCCGCCAAGGCCGAGCACCCCACGGCTGTGCCCATCGCGGGCGGCACCGATGTGATGGTCGAGATCAACTTCGACCACCGGCGGCCCGAGTACCTCCTGGACCTGAACCGCATCGGTGAGCTGTCCGAGTGGGACGTGGGCCAGGAGAGCGTACGGCTCGGTGCCTCGGTCCCGTACAGCGCCATCATGGAACACCTGCGGACCGAGCTGCCGGGACTGGCACTCGCCTCGCACACCGTGGCCTCGCCACAGATCCGCAACCGAGGCGGCGTCGGTGGCAACCTGGGCACCGCCTCGCCCGCCGGGGACGCCCACCCGGCGCTGCTCGCCGCGGGCGCCGAGGTGGAGGCCGAGTCCGTCCGGGGCACCCGGCTGATCCCCATCGACGCCTTCTACACCGGCGTCAAGCGCAACGCACTGGAACCGGACGAGCTGATCCGGGCCGTGCACATCAAGAAGGCCGACGGGCCCCAGCAGTACTCCAAGGTCGGCACCCGCAACGCGATGGTCATCGCCGTCTGCGCCTTCGGTCTGGCCCTGCACCCCGAGACCCGCACGGTCCGCACCGGTATCGGCTCCGCCGCCCCGACGCCCGTACGGGCCAAGGAGGCAGAGGAGTTCCTGAACGCCGCCCTCGAGGAGGGCGGGTTCTGGGAGAGCCGCACGATCATCACGCCGTCCGTCGCCAAGCAGTTCGCCACGCTCGCCGCGGCCGCCTGCAACCCGATCGACGACGTGCGCGGCACCGCGAGCTATCGCAGGCACGCGGTCGGGATCATGGCCCGCCGGACCCTCGGCTGGACCTGGGAGTCGTACCGCGGCAACGGCCGCAGCACCGAAGGAGCTGCCTGATCATGCGCGTCAATTTCAAGGTCAACGGCCGCAGGCACGAGGCCGACGACGTCTGGGAGGGCGAGTCCCTCCTGTACGTGCTGCGTGAGCGGATGGGCCTGCCCGGCTCCAAGAACGCCTGCGAGCAGGGCGAGTGCGGTTCCTGCACCGTCCGCCTCGACGGCGTCCCGGTCTGCTCCTGTCTGGTCGCCGCCGGCCAGGTCGAGGGCCGCGAGGTCGTCACCGTCGAAGGCCTCGCCGACTTCGCCGCCCACCGCTCCGAGGCCCACCCCGGCACCGGCTGCGCCTCGGGCGCCTGCGGCACCACCGTCGACAAGGCACAGCGGTGGAAGGCCAAGCCGTCCGCCGACGAGACCCGCGACACCGGCGAGCTCTCCCCGATCCAGCAGGCGTTCATCGACGCCGGAGCCGTCCAGTGCGGCTTCTGCACCCCCGGTCTGCTGATCGCCGCCGACGAGCTCCTGGAGCGCACCCCGGAGCCCTCCGACGCGGACATCCGTGAGGCGCTCTCCGGCAACCTCTGCCGCTGCACCGGCTACGAGAAGATCCTCGACGCGGTCCGCCTGGCGGCCGCCCGAGCGGAAGAGACGGTCTAGACGATGGGCGTTACCGGTTCCCCCACCAACATCAACCAGGGCACCCGCACCAAGGGCGGCATCGGCGAGTCCACGCTGCGCCCCGACGGGATCCTGAAGGTCACCGGCGAGTTCGCGTACTCCTCGGACATGTGGCACGAGGACATGCTCTGGGGCCACACCCTGCGCTCCACCGTCGCGCACGCCGAGATCGTCTCGATCGACATCTCCGAGGCGCTCGCCACCTCCGGCGTGTACTCCGTGCTCACCTACGACGACCTGCCGACCGAGATGAAGAACTACGGTCTGGAGTTCCAGGACACCCCCGTCCTGGCCCACGGCAAGGTCCGCCACCACGGCGAGCCGGTGGCGCTCGTCGCCGCCGACCACCCGGAGACGGCCCGCCGCGCCGCCGCCAAGATCAAGATCGACTACCGCGAGCTGCCCCTCATCACCGACGAGGCCTCCGCGACCGCCCCCGACGCGATCCTCGTCCACGAGGGCCGCGACGACCACCACATCGGCCACGTACCGCACCCCAACATCGTCCACCGCCAGCCGATCATCCGCGGCGACGCGGAGGCGGCGAAGGCGCGCGCCGATGTGATCGTCAGCGGTGAGTACGTCTTCGGCATGCAGGACCAGGCCTTCCTCGGCCCGGAGTCCGGTCTGGCCGTGCCCTCCGAGGACGGCGGCGTCGACCTGTACGTCGCCACCCAGTGGCTGCACTCCGACCTGGAGCAGATCGCGCCCGTCCTCGGCCTGCCCAAGGACAAGGTCCGCATGACGCTCTCCGGCGTCGGCGGGGCCTTCGGCGGCCGCGAGGACCTGTCGATGCAGATCCACGCCTGCTTGCTGGCGCTGCGCACCGGCAAGCCGGTGAAGATCGTCTACAACCGCTTCGAGTCGTTCTTCGGGCACGTCCACCGCCACCCCGCCAAGCTCTGGTACGAGCACGGCGCGACCCGTGACGGCAAGCTCACCCACATGAAGTGCCGCATCGTGCTGGACGGCGGGGCCTACGCCTCCGCCTCCCCGGCCGTCGTCGGCAACGCCTCCTCGCTCGCCGTCGGCCCGTACGTCATCGAGGACGTCGACATCGAGGCGCTGGCCCTCTACACCAACAACCCGCCGTGCGGCGCGATGCGCGGCTTCGGCGCCGTCCAGGCCTGCTTCGCCTACGAGGCACAGATGGACAAGGTCGCCGCCGAACTCGGCATGGACCCCGTCGAGTTCAGGCAGATCAACGCCATGGAGCAGGGCACCCTCCTGCCGACCGGCCAGGTGGTCGACTCGCCCGCCCCGGTCGCCGAACTGCTGCGCCGGGTCAAGGCCAGGCCGCTGCCGCCGGAGCGCCAGTGGGAGAGCGCCGGCGAGCAGGCCGACGTCCGGGCGCTGCCCGGCGGGCTCTCCAACACCACGCACGGCGAGGGCGTCGTACGCGGTGTCGGCTACGCGGTCGGCCTGAAGAACGTCGGCTTCTCCGAGGGCTTCGACGACTACTCCACCGCCCGGGTGCGCATGGAGGTCGTCGGCGGCGAGCCCGTCGCGACCGTGCACACGGCCATGGCGGAGGTCGGGCAGGGCGGCGTCACCGTGCACGCCCAGATCGCCCGTACCGAACTCGGCGTCGCCCAGGTCACCATCCACCCGGCTGACACCCGTGTCGGCTCCGCGGGCTCGACCTCCGCCTCCCGGCAGACCTACGTCACCGGCGGCGCCGTGAAGAACTCCTGCGAGGCCGTCCGCGAGAAGGTGCTGGAGATCGGCCGCCGCAAGTTCGGTACGTACCACCCCGCCTGGGCCACCGCCGAACTCCTCCTGGAGGGCGGCAAGGTCGTCACCGACGGCGGCGAGGTGCTGGCCGATCTGGCCGACGTGCTGGAGGACGAGGCGGTCGACATCGAGCTGGAGTGGCGCCACCGGCCCACCGTGGCCTTCGACCTGCGCACCGGACAGGGCAACGGCCACGTCCAGTACTCCTTCGCCGCCCACCGCGCGGTCGTCGAGGTCGACACCGAACTCGGACTGGTCAAGGTCATCGAACTGGCCTGCGCCCAGGACGTCGGCAAGGCGCTCAACCCGCTCTCCGTCGTCGGCCAGATCCAGGGCGGCACCCTCCAGGGCATGGGCATCGCCGTCATGGAGGAGATCATCGTCGACCCGAAGACCGCGAAGGTACGCAACCCGTCCTTCACGGACTACCTGCTCCCCACCATCCTCGACACGCCGACCATCCCGGTCGACGTGCTCGAACTCGCCGACGACCACGCCCCGTACGGGCTCCGTGGCATCGGCGAGGCCCCCACCCTCTCGTCCACCCCGGCCGTCCTCGCGGCGATCCGGAACGCGACGGGACTGGAGCTCAACCGGACGCCGGTACGCCCCGAGCACCTCACCGGCAGCTGATCCGGAGCTCCTCCACAAGCTCTCCGGGCGGTGTGCGCCTCCAGGGAACGTCACACTTCCTCCGCCCGCACCGCCCGGAGAACCCAAGCTCCGCACCGCTCGCGGCTCTTGACCGGAACCACCGAAGACAGCAGTACCCGTACATCCACTCTGCATGAACAGTTCGCCTCGGGCCGTCCCCCGGGTCGTGCCGCCCGCGCAGTCATCCCAAATCCCGCATCTTGATTCTCCATCGCGGGTGCCCCTGTGAACCTTGGGAGTCAGGCATCATGACCCAGCAGTCAGTGGAGCCCACGACCACCGCGGAGGAAGCGGGCCCCGGCTCGCGCGTCCCCGCCGGCAGATCATGGCTCGACCGGTACTTCCACATATCCGAGCGCGGATCGACCGTCGCACGCGAAGTGCGCGGCGGTGTCACGACCTTCATGGCCATGGCATACATCCTGCTGCTCAACCCGCTGATCCTCGGCGGCAAGGACGTAGACGGCAACATCCTCAGCCAGCCCGGACTGATCACCGCCACCGCACTCGCGGCCGCGGCGACCACCCTGCTGATGGGGTTCGTCGGCAAGGTCCCCCTCGCGCTCGCCGCGGGGCTCAGCGTCTCCGGCGTCCTGTCCTCACAGGTCGCCCCCGAAATGTCCTGGCCGCAGGCCATGGGCATGTGCGTGATGTACGGCCTGGTGATCTGCCTCCTGGTGGTCACCGGTCTGCGTGAGCTGATCATGAACGCGATCCCGCTCGCGCTGAAGCACGGCATCACCATGGGAATCGGTCTGTTCATCGCGCTCATCGGCCTCTACAAGGCCGGATTCGTGGGCAAGGGCACCGCCACCCCGGTGACCCTCGGCCCGGCCGGTGAACTCGCCGGCTGGCCCGTCCTCATCTTCGCGGTGACCCTGCTCCTCATCTTCATGCTCCAGGCCCGCAACATCCCCGGCGCGATCCTCATCGGCATCGTCGTCGGCACCGTGGTCGCCATCGTGATCAACAAGCTCGCCGATGTCGACCCGAAGATCTGGAGCAGCGGCCCGCCCGAGCTCAAGGGCTCGGCGGTCTCCAATCCGGACTTCTCGCTCTTCGGGGACGTGCAGTTCGGCGGCTGGGGCGACGTCGGCGCGATGACCGTCGGCTTCATCGTCTTCACCCTCGTGCTGGCGGGCTTCTTCGACGCGATGGCCACCATCATCGGTGTCGGTACGGAGGCCAAGCTGGCCGACGACAAGGGGCGGATGCCCGGACTGTCCAAGGCGCTGTTCATCGACGGCGCGGGCGGTGCGATCGGCGGTGTCGCCGGTGGCTCGGGGCAGACGGTCTTCGTGGAGTCCGCGACCGGGGTCGGGGAAGGTGCCCGTACCGGGCTCGCCTCCGTCGTCACCGGCCTCTTCTTCGCGGCCTGTCTCTTCTTCACCCCGCTCACGGCGATCGTGCCGGCCGAGGTGGCCTCCGCCGCCCTGGTCGTCATCGGCGCCATGATGATGCAGAACGCCCGCCACGTGGACTGGAGCGACCGCGCCGTCGCCATCCCGGTCTTCCTGACCGTGGTCCTGATGCCGTTCACGTACACCATCACCACCGGTGTGGCGGCGGGTGTCATCTCCTGGGTCGCGATCAAGGTCGCCCAGGGCCGGGCCCGCGAGGTCGGGGCCTTCATGTGGGGACTGACGGTGATCTTCGTCATCTACTTCGCGCTCCATCCGCTCGAAAGCTGGCTGGGCGTCAGCTGACGCCCAGCCTTCACACATCCGTCAAGGAGACCGAGATGCTGGACATCGCCGAGGAGCTCGACCGATGGGTCGGGCAGGGACGCGAATTCGCGGTGGCCACCGTGGTGGCCGTCGGGGGCAGCGCGCCGAGGCAACCGGGCGCCGCACTGGCCGTCGACCGCGACGGCACGGTGATCGGATCGGTCTCCGGCGGATGTGTGGAGGGCGCGGTGTACGAACTGTGCCAGCAGGCCCTCGATGACGGAATCACCGTCCGGGAGCGGTTCGGCTACAGCGACGAGGACGCCTTCGCGGTCGGTCTGACCTGCGGCGGCATCATCGACATCCTGGTGACACCGGTCCGGGCGGACGACCCCGCCCGCCCGGTGTACGCCGCAGCGCTCGCCACCGCCGCCCGGGGGGAGGCGGCCGCGGTGGCCAGGGTCACCGACGGGCCCGCCGAACTCCTGGGCCGGCCCCTGCTGGTCCGGCCGGAGGGCGGTCACGAGGGCGGGCTCGGGGGACACCCGGAGCTGGACCGCACCGTCGCGGCCGAGGCCCGCGCGATGCTGGACGGCGGCCGCACCGGCTCCGTCACCCTCGGCGCCGACGGCTCGCTCTGCGGACAGCCCCTCACCCTGCTCGTCGAGTCCAGCGTCCCGCCGCCCCGGATGATCGTGTTCGGGGCCATCGACTTCGCCGCCGCGCTGGTACGGGCCGGGAAGTTCCTCGGCTACCACGTCACGGTGTGCGACGCCCGCCCCGTCTTCGCGACGAAGGCCCGGTTCCCGGAAGCGGACGAGCTGGTCATCGAATGGCCGCACCGCTACCTGGCCGGGACCGCCGTCGACGCCCGCACCGTCCTGTGCGTGCTCACCCATGACGCCAAGTTCGATATCCCGCTGCTCCAGGCCGCGTTGAAGATGCCAGCCGCCTATGTCGGCGCCATGGGCTCGCGCCGCACCCACCTGGAGCGCAACGACCGGCTGCGCGAGGCCGGGGTCACCGAACTCGAACTGGCCCGGCTGCGCTCGCCGATCGGCCTCGACCTGGGTGCCCGGACACCCGAGGAGACCGCCCTGTCGATCGCCGCCGAGATCATCGCCGACCGGCGCGGCGGCAGTGGCGTACCGCTGACCGGCGCCCATACCCCGATCCACCACAGCGCAACCGCACCGCCCGCCGGACGGATGGCCTCCGTGGCCTGAAACAGGCCCCTGCGAACATCCGCGCAGACCGGCGGGTTGCCGCCACGGCACATTCACGCCAGGGGTGAACCTCACCGCAACCGCTGATTTACCGGTAGATCAGCTTCATGACATTCACCCCCTCCACTGTCTCCGGCCGGGCGAGACCCGCTCGTGCGGGGCGCAGAGCCCTCCTCATAGCGACCTCCGTCGCGCTGGTGAGCGGCGCACTGCTCCCCGCCACGGGCGCCGCCGCGGCCACCGGCCCGCTCCCGTCCACCGGCCACCCGGCCGCCCCCGTCAAGAGTTACGACATCACCCTGCTCACCGGTGACGTCGTGCACTACGCGGACGGGGCCGGCAAGCAGGACACCGTCACCGTGGACCGCCCCGACGGTGCGACGGGCGGAGTGCACGTCCAGCAGGCGGGCGACGAGATCTACGTCCTGCCCGACGAGGCGACGGCACTGATCGCCGCCGGCAAGCTGGACCGCAGGCTCTTCGACGTCACCGCCCTCGCGAAGATGGGCTACGACGACGAGAGCTCCGGCTCCATCCCGCTGATCGCCACCTACCCGGCGAGCAGGGCCCGTTCGCTGCCCGCGGCCCCCCGCGGCGCCAAGACGGTCCGCCGGCTGGAGAGCGTCCACGGCGCGGCGCTGAAGGCGGCCAAGGCCACCACCCGCGCCTTCTGGGACGACATCGTTGCCACGCCCGAGGCCCGTTCGCTGGACAACGGCATCGCGAAGCTCTGGCTCGACGGCCGGGTCGAGGCCGCGCTGAAGGACTCCGTCCCGCAGGTCAACGCCCCGCAGGCGTGGGCCGCCGGCTACGACGGCAAGGGCTCCAAGGTCGCCGTCCTGGACACCGGCATCGACGCCGACCACCCGGACGTCAAGGACCGCGTGCTGGAGTCCAGGAGCTTCGTGCCCGGCGAGGAGGTCGACGACAAGAACGGCCACGGCACGCACGTCGCCTCCACCATCGCGGGCTCCGGCGCCGCCTCCGACGGCCTCAACAAGGGCGTCGCGCCCGGCGCGGACCTGATCGTCGGCAAGGTCCTGAGCAACGAGGGCTCCGGCGCGGACTCCGGCATCATCGAGGCGATGGAGTGGGCCAAGGCCGAGGGCGCCGACGTCGTCTCCATGAGCCTGGGCTCCAGCATCCCGGACGACGGCTCGGACCCGATGTCCCAGGCCGTCGACTCCCTCTCGGCCGACGGCGGCCCGCTCTTCGTGATCGCGGCCGGCAACGCCTACGGGGCCGGCACCATCGGCTCGCCCGGATCGGCGGACAAGGCGCTCACCATCGCCGCCGTCGACAAGCAGGACCAGCGCGCGGACTTCTCCTCCATGGGCCCGCTGACCCGCAGCTACGGGCTGAAGCCCGACCTCTCCGCGCCGGGCGTCGACATCAACGCCGCGGCCTCCCAGTCCGTCCCCGGCATCGAGGGCATGTACCAGTCGATGTCCGGTACGTCGATGGCGACGCCCCATGTCGCGGGCGCGGCCGCCATCGTGAAGCAGCGTCACCCCGACTGGTCCGGTCAGCGCATCAAGGACGCGCTGATGACCTCGTCGAAGGAACTGCCGGACTACACACCGTACGAGCAGGGCACGGGCCGGCTCGACGTGAAGGCGGCCATCGACACCACGATCGAGGCCACCGGCTCCGTCGCGGTGGCCTCCTACGACTGGCCGCACTCCGACTCCGATCCGGTCGCCGAGCGGACCATCACCTACCGCAACACCGGGAAGACGGACGTCACGCTGGACCTGGCGACCGACACGGACGCCGACGCCTACACGCTCTCGGTCAAGCAGCTGACCGTCCCGGCGGGATCCACCGCCGAGGCCGTCCTCTCGCTCGACCCGACAAAGGTCGCGAACAACACGACCTTCTCCGGGCAGGTGATCGCGAAGGACGCCTCGGGAGCCACCGTCGCGCACACCGGCTTCGCGCTCAACAAGGAGCAGGAGCTGTACGACCTGAAGATCCAGCTGCGCGACCGCGCGGGCAAGCCGATGGACGGGCAGGTCGTCTTCGCCGCACTCGGTGACCAGAACCTGGGCGTCGTCCCGGTGTCGGGCGAGACCACCCTGCGGCTGCCGCCGGGCAACTACACGGCCTGGACCGCCGCCGACATCAAGGGCGACACCGCCGACTCGCAGGCTCTCGCCTTCCTGGCGGCCCCCGAGATCGTCCTCGACAAGTCGACCACCGTCTCCCTCGACGCCTCCAAGGCCCACAAGGTCAGCGTGCGGACCCCGAAGGAGACCGAGACCCGCCAGCTGCGCTACGACATGGCCCGTACCGCACCGGACGGCACCGTCCAGCGCGACGCGTACCAGATCCCGCTGACGTACGACCAGCTGTGGGCGAGCCCGACCAAGAAGGTCACCAAGGGCAGTTTCTCGTTCCTGACCCGCTGGCGGCAGGGCGAGAAGCTGATCGACCTGACGGCCGACGGCCATGACGTGCCGGTGACCGTGCAGGGCGGCTCGCCCGTGGCCGAGGACAGCAGGAAGAAGCCGGCCACCGTCTTCGCGGGCGACGGCGCCGCCGCCGACTACCGGGGCGTCAACGCCCGTGGCAAGGCCGTCGTGATCCGCAGCAGCGCCGCGGTGAGCCCGGCCGACCGGATCGCCGCGGCGGTCGCGGCCGGGGCCGACGCGCTCTTCGTCGTCAACCAGGGCGACGGCGTGCTGATGGAGTCCTACGCCGACTACGGCACCACGGCGGCCATCCCGGTCGCCACCGTCCAGCGCCTGGCCGGCGACGCTCTGGTCAAGGCCGCCCAGCGCGGCAAGAAGGTGACCGTCGACCAGCGGAAGTTCGCGCGCTACGTGTACGACCTGGTCGACCGGCACGACGGCACGATCCCGAACCGCTCCATGGCACTCGCCCCGTCCGCCGGACAGCTCGCGAAGGTGGAGAACACCTTCTACGGCAACCGCGACGTCGTCGGCGGCGGCTACCGTTACGACATCCCGGACTACGGTCCCGGCATCGGCTTCGAGGAGTACGAGAAGTTCCCGGGCACCCGCACGGAGTGGGTCACCCCGCTGCCCGGCGACTCGTTCTGGTACGAGAACCACTCGGTCTTCAACGAGGACGGCACCGGAACCGCGCTGGAGGAGCGCAGCGGCAACATGGACTACCGGGCCGGCCGTACCTACCGGGACTCCTGGTTCGCACCGGTCAGCCACCCGCGGCTGGGCACCGGCTACTGGGGGCCCTTCCGCTCCTCGTACAACGACATCCAGTTCAACATCACGCCGTGGACGGACTCCGGCGCCGGCCACTCCGGCTCCATGCCCGACAAGGAGTACGACAGCGGCACCATCGCCTTCTTCCAGGGCGACACACTGATCAAGAAGGCGGCAGGCCGGGCCGGTTACGCCTGGGACCTGTCCCCGGAGAAGCTGCCCTACCGGCTGGTGCTCGACGCCACGCGCGACGAGGCGGCCTGGAAGACCTCGGTGCGCACGCACACCGAGTGGAACTTCGTCTCGGGCGCGATCGACCCGTCCGGACCGGGACAGGCCGACATCCCGCTCCTCCAGCTCGACTACGACGTCAAGACCGACCTGGCCGGTGACGTGAAGGCGGGGAAGACGACCGAGATCGGTCTCTCGTCCACCACGCAGGAGTGGCTGGACGGCGCCGTGAAGGCGTCGAAGGCCTCGCTGTCGGTCAGTTACGACGACGGGGAGAGCTGGAGCGCGGTGCAGCTGAAGAAGGACTCGGCCGGTTCCTGGACCGCCCGGTTCAAGACCCCGAAGAAGGGGGCCACCGCGGTTTCGCTCAAGGCGCACGCCGAGGCGGGCAGCGGTTTCGCCGTGGACCAGGAGATCATCCGGGCCTTCGGCCTGAAGTGACCTGCTGAGGTTCCCGTTCGAGGCGGCCGCGCACCCTGCCTGGGGTGCGCGGCCGCCTTTCGCGCAGCCTCGGAACCATCAAAGTTTGTCCCCTTTGCCCGTATATAGTGGGTCATGATGCAAGAAAGGGACTTTTTGCGGTGCGACGTAAGTTGCCACGATGCCATCCGGAGGCTTATAAGAGGGATGTGGCCAAGGCGATTCCGGGAATTCCGGGGACTGCCGCCATGGAGGTTTCCCATGTTTCTCACTCCGTCCGACACGGAGAAATTGCTGCTGAGTGTTGCCGGAATGGTTGCCCGTGACCGGCGGGAGCGCGGCGTACGTCTGAACTACCCCGAGGCAGTCGCCCTGCTCGCCTGCTGGGCGATGGAACGCGCCCGTGAAGGGGCCCGCGTCGCCGACCTCATGACCCTGGGGCGGTCCGTTCTCACCCGCTCTGACGTGCTCGAAGGTGTTCCCGAGATGCTGCGGGACGTCCAGGTCGAAGCGACGTTCCCCGACGGGCGCAAGCTCGTCACGATCACCTCACCGATCCCATGATCCCCGGTGAGATCCGCACCGGGTCCGGTGTGCTCCACGTGAATTCCGACCGTCGTAAAATTCAGCTCACCGTGGTGAACGACGCGGACCGGCCCATTCAGATCGGATCGCATTTCCATTTCCGTGATGTGAATCCTGCGCTTTCTTTCGACCGGCCGCAGACCGAGGGATTCCGCCTCGATATCCCGTCCGGCACTTCACTGCGCTTCGAGCCCGGAGTCGGGGCGGAGATCACCCTCGTCGAACTCGGCGGACGCGCGAGGGTGCCCGGCATCGTCGTCCGCACCGCTCCCTGGTCCAGGGACGCGACAGACACCGCAACGGAGGGCGTGTGACATGGCACAACTGACCCGCGCCGCCTACGCGGCGTTCTACGGACCCACCACCGGGGACCGCATCCGGCTCGCCGACACCGACCTCTGGATCGAGGTCGAGGAGGACCGCTGCTTCGGCGGCGACGAAGCGGTCTTCGGCGGCGGCAAGTCCATCCGCGAATCGATGGGCCAGGCCACCACGTCCCGCGCAGACGGCGCCCTCGACCTCGTCATCACCAACGTCGTGGTCCTGGACCACTGGGGCATCGTCAAGACCGACATCGGCATCCGGGCCGGCCGCATCGTCGCCCTCGGCCGCTCCGGCAACCCCGACACCGCCGACGGCGTCCACCCCGAGCTGGTGATCGGCCCCGGCACCGACGTCGTATCGGGCGAGGGCCGCATCCTGACCGCCGGAGCCGTCGACACCCACGTCCACTTCCTGATGCCGGAGACCCTCCACGAGGCCCTGGCCACCGGCACCACCACCGTCATCGGCGGCGGCACCGGAGCTACCGAGGCATCCAAGGCCACCACGGTCACCCCGGGCGCCTGGAACCTCGCGATGATGCACCGGTCCCTGGACCGCGTACCGCTCAACATCATGCTGTTCGGGAAGGGCTCGACCGTCGGCGCCGATGCCCTGCGCGAGGCCGCGCTCGGCGGCGCGGGCGGCTACAAGGTCCACGAGGACTGGGGCGCGACCCCCGCCGCCATCGACGCCGCGCTGAAGGCCGCCGACGCCTACGGCCTCCAGGTCGCCCTGCACGGCGACAGCCTCAACGAGGCCGGCTTCGTCGAGGGGACACTCGACGCCATCGCCGGACGCGGCATCCACGTCTTCCACGCCGAGGGCGCGGGCGGCGGCCACGCACCCGACATCATCACCGTCGCCTCGCACCCCAACATCCTCCCGGCGTCCACCAACCCGACGCTCCCGCACACCGTCAACACCGTCGACGAACACCTCGACATGCTGATGGTCTGCCACCACCTCAACCCCCGCGTCCCCGAGGACCTCGCCTTCGCGGAGTCCCGCATCCGCGCGAGCACCATCGCGGCCGAGGACATCCTGCACGACATGGGCGCCCTCTCCATCACCTCCTCCGACGCCCAGGCCATGGGCCGCATCGGTGAGGTCATCTGCCGCACCTGGCAGGTCGCCCACGTGATGAAGCAGCGCTTCGGCGACCGGGGCAGCGAACTGCCCGCCGACAACGAACGGGCCCGCCGCTACGTCGCCAAGTACACGATCTGCCCCGCCGTCGCCCACGGCATCGACCACGTCATCGGCTCCGTCGAACCCGGCAAGCTCGCCGACCTGGTGCTCTGGGACCCCGCGTTCTTCGGCATCCGCCCCGCCGCCGTGATCAAGGGCGGCATGGTCGTGTACGCACCCCTGGGCGACGCCAACGCCGCGATCCCCACCACCCAGCCCGTCCTGCTGCGCCCCACCGCCGCCGCCGGGGCCGCCCCGCACCTCTCCGTCAGCTTCGTCGCCCCTGCCGCCCTGGCCGACGGCCTCGCGCAGCGCCTCGGGCTCGAACGCGAACTGGTCGCCGTACGCCCCACCCGCCACCTCACCAAGGCGGACCTGCCGAACAACACCGCGCTCCCGGACATCCAGGTGGACCCGGAGACCTTCGCCATCCACATCGACGGAGAGCTCGTCGAGCCCGCACCCGCCACCGAACTGCCGCTGACCCAGCGGTACTCCATGTTCTGATGGGCGCACTGGCACCCCTCCTGCTGGGCGACGGACGGCTCCCGGTCGGCGCGTACACCTACAGCGCCGGCCTCGAACCGGCCGTCGTCGCGGGGCTCACCCGCGACCGCGTCCCCGCACTGCTGCGGGCCCGGCTGCACACCACCGCCCGCACCGAGGCGGCCGCGACCCTCCTCGCCCTGCGGGCCGCACTGCGCGACCCGGTCGACTACACGCCCGTGCAACAGGCCCTCGCCGCACGGACCCCGGCCGCCCCCCAGCGCGAGACCTCGGTCACCCTCGGCCGGGGCGTGCACCGGCTGGCCCGGCGCCTCGCCCCGGACCACCCGGCGGTCACCGCACTGGGAGCCATGCGCCCGCGCCCCATGCGGCCGGTCGCGCTCGGCGCCCTGGGAGCCGTACTGAACGTCTCCGAGGAGGAGCTGGCGCACGCCGTCGTCTACGACGAGCTGCAGACCGTCGCCTCCGCCGCGCTGAAACTCCTGCCCGGCGACCCGCTCGACTCGGTCGCCTGGATCCTCGCCGCCGAACCCGAAGCGGCATCGGCGGTGGCCGCGGCCCTCGCCGTCCGGACCCCGGACGGGCTGCCCGCCCGTACCGCCGCGCTCACCGAACAGTGGGCGCTCGAACACGCACGACGCGAACGGAGACTGTTCCTTGCCTGAGAACGACACCACCCCCGAGCAGCAGCCCAACCCTCATTTCCACGAGCCGCTGAACCAGCCCCGGGCGCTGCGCCTGGGTGTCGCGGGACCGGTCGGCACCGGGAAGAGCTCGATCCTGGCCACCCTGTGCCGGGAGCTCGCCGGCGAACTCTCCATGGCGGTGGTCACCAACGACATCTACACCGACGAGGACGCCCGCTTCCTGCGCTCGGCGGGCGTGCTGCCCACCGAACGCATCCGCGCTGTCGAGACCGGCGCCTGCCCGCACACCGCGATCCGCGACGACGTCAGCGCCAACCTCGACGCCGTCGAGGACCTGGAGGAGGCGTACGGCCCGCTGGATCTGGTGCTCATCGAGAGCGGCGGCGACAACCTCACCGCCACGTTCAGCCCGGCCCTGGCCGACGCCCAGCTGTTCTGCATCGACGTGGCGGGCGGCGGCGACGTCGCGCGCAAGGGCGGCCCCGGCATCACCGGCGCCGACCTCCTGATCGTCAACAAGACCGACCTGGCCTCCTACGTGGAGGTCGACGTGCCCGCCATGGTCGCCGACGCCGAGGACGCCCGCGGCGGACTGCCCGTCCTTGCCCTGTCCAAGAAGGACCCGGTCTCCGTCGCCGAACTCGCCGACTGGGTACGTTCCCTGCTGGTGCGTCACCGTTCCGGCACCCACGTCCCCACCGACCCCGGCCCGATGGCGCCGCACAGCCACTCGTGAGCGACGCGACGGTCGTCGCCGTGGAGCGCGACGACGAGGACCGCCACCTCGCCCGCGAACTGCGGGGCGGCGAGTTCCTCGCCCCCCGCCCGCTGCTGCCGTGCCCCGGCCGGATCCGGATCGCCCTGGTCGGCATCCGGGCCGGACTGCTCGCCGGCGACGAGCTGACCCTGAGCATCTCGGTCGGACCGGGCGCGCACCTGGAACTGGTCGAGCCGGCCGGCCTCGTCGCCTACGACCACCGGGGCGGCTCGGCCCGCTGGCGGGCCCGCGTCGATATCGCGGAGGGCGGCGAACTCACCTGGCACGGGCTGCCGTTCGTGGTGGCCGGCGGCGCGGACGTCGAACGCGTCATGGACGCCCGGCTGGCGTCCGGGGCCCGGATGCTGTGGCGCGACACCCTGGTCCTCGGCCGCTCGGGAGAGCGCGGCGGGCGGATCCGGGCCACCACCCGGGTGACGTACGAGGACCGGGAGCTGCTGGTCGAGGACCTCGACCTCACCGACCCCGAAGTGCGCGAGCTGCCCGGACTCCTGGGCCCGAACCGCGTCATCGGCTCCGTCGCCGCACTCGGCGCGACCCCGCCCGGACCGCCGCACCCCTACCGGATGGACCTGGCCGGACCAGGGGCACAGGTGCGGCTGCTGGACACGGTGGCGCCGGCCGTCGAGGCGGAGCTGAGCGCGGTCTGGGAGTCCTGGCTCACCCCCTGACGGCCGGCGAAAGGGATCAGGCTCCGCCGGCCCGGCCGCGCGGGCGCACCGACGCCACCGCGCACAGCAGCGCGGGCGCCGCCGAGAGGGCGAAGCACAGCGTGAGGGGCAGCCGGCCGACGAGCAGCCCGACCGCCGCGGTGCCGCCCGAGGCCCCGGCGTTGAACGCGGTGTTGACCCAGGCACCCGCCTGCGTGCGCCCGGCGGGGTCCACCGACTCGTCCGCGATCAGGTAGGCGGTCGTGAGGACCGGGGCGACGAACAGCCCGGCGACCGCGACCGCGGCTACCAGCGCGTACAGGCCGGGCGCGAGTCCGGCCACCGTCAGCGCCGCGCCCATCCCCGCGGCCGCCGCCACCAGCCGCGTCCGGTTCGCCGACTTCCACCGGAGCGCCCCGTACGCCAGACCGCCGGCCGCGCTCCCGGCCGAGAGGGCGGCCAGCACCCAGGACACCGACGCCGCCCGGCCGAGCTCCTCGGTGAACGCCACCACCAGCAGGTCGAGCGCTCCGAGGCAGAGCCCCACGGCGGCGGTCACCAGCACGGCGTGACGCAGCGCCGGTATGGCGTGCGGCCGCAGCCGGGAAGCGGCGGGCGCGTCGGCCGGTGCCGGTCCGGGGCCCGCGTGCGCGAGCGGCACCGCCGGTGACGACACCAGTGCCACAGCACCCACGGTCACCAGCACGGCACCGGCCAGTACACCGGCCGCCGGCCGGCCGGCGCGCACGATCAGACCGACCAGCAACGGGCCGGTGACGTACAGCAGTTCCTCGGCGACACCGTCCAGGCTGTAGGCGCGCCGCAACAGCTCCCGGTCCGGGACGAGCGCGCTCCACAGGCTCCGCATGACCGGACCCAGGGGCGGTGTGCAGACACCCGCGGCCACGGCGAGCGCCCCCAGGGCGAGGGGCGGGGCGCCCGGTCGCCAGGTGGCGAGTGCGAGTGCGCAGAGCACCGCCGCGTAGAGCCCGGCCATCGGCGGCAGGGCCCGGCGCGGCCCGTACCGGTCGATCAGCGCGGCGCGGGCGGGGGAGAGGAACACGCCGGCGGCCCCGAACAGGGCCATGGCGGCGCCGGCCGCCGAGTACGAACCGGTGGCGTCCTTGATCGCCAGCAGCAGGGCGAGCGGGACGATCCCGTAGGAGAGCCGCCCGAGCAGCGCGGCACCGAAGGTGCGCGCGGCATGGGGGGTGCGCAGGACAGCGGCGTACGAGGGCGCGCCCGTGGGCGCGGAAGAAGAGGTGAGCACGATGACATTCCTCGTGAGGGCAGCGCCGGTCGACGGCGGTGCGGGCATGCGGGGACACCGGAGTGCCGCACCCGGGGTGACGGGTGCGGTCAGTGCGGGGTCCTACGCACGAGGAGGCATCATGCGGGCAAATTATCAGACCGGGAGGCGCTCGGGTGGTGGATTTCCGGACTCCCCGGTGATGTCCGGACCGGCCGCCATCACGTCCTCGGCGGCCGCCCACAGCCGGGGCAGGAACCGAATGACCTCCGTACGGCGGGCCAGGATGTCTGCGGTGCCGGTGATCCCGGTGAGCTCGGCGACGGCCGCCTCGAACGCCGGCAGCCGTGCGGCGTGCAGCGCGGGGGCGTCCACGGCCAGCACCGTGTGGCAGCGGGCGAGGGTGGCGACGATCCAGAAGACCGCCTCGCGGTGGTCGCCCCGGTCCAGGAGCTCCAGGCTGCCGCCGACGGCGACGGGACGCGCCTGCGCGGTGAGGTCGCCGCTGAAGAAGAACGGCGTGCGTGCGACCGGGACCGTGGCGTCGAACGTCTCTGCCAGCTCGGCCACATGGTGCCGCACCCGGTGCTCCGGAACGTCCGCGCAGCCGAGCAGCCCCAGCAGCTCCGGATAGAGCTCCGGCTTCCCGTACGCGGTCAGTACGTCGCGCACGGCCGGGTAGCGCAGCCGGACGGTGGGGTTGCGCAGGGCGGCGACCAGCAGGACGTGTGTGGTGACCCCGGTGGGGAACATCCAGGCCGGCACCTGCTCGTGGAAGGGTGCCGAGGCGTCGAACGCGGCGAGGCGGCTCTCGACCCGGTGCCGGGCGTCCAGACACCGGCGGCGTACCCAGCTCCGCCCGGCGAAGCGGGGCGCGACCTGCGCGTACAGGGCGCGCAGCAGGCCGGTGGGATCGTCGATGACCGTGTCGGTGCGGAAGCTGCCCGCCAGGTGGTAGGACGAGAGCACTTCCGCCGGGTCGCGGAGTTCGGCCGACGGAACGTGGCTGATCTCCAGCAGGGCTCCCTCGTAACGGAGTTTGCCGGGCTTGGCGGGCGGTTCGTCCTGTTCCGTGACGACCATGACGTCGATGTCGGACGAGGGTGCCAGCTCGGCGTCGTCCGGCCGGCCCACGGTCGACCCGCTGAAGTACGCGCCCCGGTAGCCGGCGGCGGGGCGGGCGTGCGCGGCCACCCAGCGGACCGCGGCGGCGCGTGCCGTTCCGATTCTCACCACAGGACTCCTCGGGACGGGCAGCGGCAGTGGCGGGTCGGACCGCGCGGCCCGCCCCTTCCCCGAAGACCTACGCGGCACGGGCGCGGCCCGTCAAGCGGTCGCCGTCTCCTCCCGTCCCCGTGGACCACCGCCGGGTAATGTCGGATTCGTTCCGCCGGCCCGTCCCTGATTCCCCGGTGAGGTTCGCGATGCGCAAGATCATCTATTTCATGTCGATGTCCCTGGACGGCTATATCGAGAGTCCGGACAAGGACATCGGCTGGCATCAGGTCGACGACGAGCTGCACCACGCCCTCAACGAGCGGCTCGCCGCGATGGGCGGGTTCCTGCACGGCCGGGTCGTGCACGAGCTGATGGCGGACTTCTGGCCGACCGCCGACCAGGACCCGGCCAACGCGGGGCCGACGGCCGAGTTCGCCGTCATCTGGCGGGACATGCCGAAGTACGTCTACTCCCGGACCCTCCAGCGGGCGGACTGGAACACCACCGTCTTCCACGACGTCGTCGCGGAAGAGGTCATGGCGCTGAAGGAGCAGCCCGGCGGCGACCTGGCGCTGGGCGGCGCCGGACTGGCCGCGTCCTTCGCGGCGCTCGACCTGATCGACGAGTACTGGGTCTACGTCCACCCGGTCCTCATCGGCCGGGGCAAGCCGATGTTCCCGGTGTCGGACACCAGGACCCCGCTGCGGCTCGCGGGCACCGGGGCCTTCGGCAACGGAGTCGTGGAACTGCGCTACGAGCGTGCGGAAAAACCCTCGGCGCGCTGAGCGCCGCGTGGGGTGCGGCCGTGGCCCTCTCCGGTACCGGCGAAAGGAATCACGTGGCACTGGGCATCGAGGACCGCCCGCGGTCATGGAACTGGTCGCACTGCACGGACATCTGGTCGACAACGCCGGAGGCGGTGGTGCCGGACGCCGTGAGGCCGCGCGGGAACTCCAGACAGAACCCAAGGGTATCGGCGTCAACGCCGACGGCACCTGCGGCAGCGTGACGTACGAGGACACGGCCGTGCGCGGCGAGCGGGGCCGGCGCATCGCCCGCCGCAAGGTCATCGCCCGACGGGCACCGCTGGGCGCCTCCTGACGGGCCGTCCGCCCGCTGGTGCCCGGCGGACGGGCCGGACACCACCCCGGGTCCGTCAGCGGCCCGCCTGCAACGCCGCCCAGGTGTCGGGACCCACGACGCCGTCCGCCGTCAGGCCCCGGCTGGTCTGGTAGCCGCGCACCGCCGTCGTCGTCGCGGGGCCGAAGCTTCCGTCGATATCGACGGCCGAGCCGAGCGTCGCGGTCAGCGCGCGCTGGAGGCGCTTCACACCCTCGCCGGACGCGCCCTCCCGGAGCGTCGCCGCCGGGCCGGCCGAGAGCAGCGCGGTCCAGGTCCTGGCTCCCACGATGCCGTCCGGGTCCAGCCCGTGTGCCGCCTGGTAGGCGGACACGGCGTCCTCGGTGGCCGGGCCGAAGCTGCCGTCGGCCGTGCCCGCCGCCTGGCCCTGCTCGTTCAGCAGCTGCTGGACCGCCTTGACCTGGGCGCCGGTCGAACCGCTCCGCTGGACGGCGTACGAGGCGAAGCTCAGCCCGTCGGGCGTCGTGCCGCCCCCGGCGCTCCCGCCCACCAGCTGCATGTAGCGCGTCCAGTCCCAGTTCGGACCGGGGTCGGTGTGGTCGTTGCCCGGGGCCTCGCTGTGGCCGATGATGTGCGCCCGGTCCTTCGGGATCTTGTACCGGTCGCACAGGTAGGCGGTCAGGGCCGCCGACGACCGGTACATCGGGTCGGTGAACCAGGACGGGTCGTCGATGAACCCCTCGTGCTCGATGCCCAGCGCCGAGGAGTTGGCGCTGCGCGCGTGGTACGCGGTGTCGCTGTCGCGGACCATCTGGGTGATCTGGCCGTCGGACGAGCGCACCACGTAGTGCGAGCTCACCTCGGCCGTCGGGTTCTGGAACCAGCTGATCGAGCCCGCGTAGGAGCCCTGCGTGACGTGGATGATCACCTTGTCGATCGCGGCCGAGCGACCCGTCGCGAAGTTGTTCGGGTCGGCCGGGACCCACAGCGCGGCCGGGTAGTCGGCGCTGCGGGTGTCCGGCTCCGTGGCGGCGAGCGAGCCCTTGTGCGGGGAGACCGGCCGGCCGGTCACCGAGATCTGCTCGCCGTCCGGGGTCACGGCGTCGAGCCCGTCCGCAAGGAAGGTGTAGACCGTGTCGGCGTAGAGGGCGGCGGCCGGGCCCGAGGTCCCGCTGTACCGGGCGACGGCCGGGTACCAGGCATCGATGTCCGCCCGGTCCCGGGCGTCCAGGCCCAGCTTGTCCGCGTAACCGCGCAGCACCGCGGCGCCGCCCAGGATGTTGGACCCGGTATCGGCGCGGAGGTCGGCCGGGCGCTCGCCGGTGAGGGCGGCGGCCCGCTCCAGGCTCCGGTTCGCCGGGTTGCTGACGAGGTGCATCACGCCGTAGCCGTTCGCCTGGCTGGGGAGCCCGGCGTGGCCGTCGAGCCGGGTCTCGCCGTATCCGACGGCGGCGAGCAGATCGCGCGGTACGCCGAACCGGCTCGCCGCCCGCTCGAAGGCCCGGTTCATCGGGTGGCCGGGGTCCGCCGCGGCCAGGGCCGGGGTGCCGGTGACGGTCAGGACGGTGGCGGTGAGGGCCGCCAGCACGGATGCGCGGGCCTTGGTGTGGGCTGCCGGGCGGCTGGGCATACCTGCTCCTGCTCTGTGGGGGAGAAGAACGGCCCCCGGGCCCGGTTGGGGTGGGCAGGGGGCCGCGAAGCCCGCTCAGGCTATCTATCTGTTCAGGGCATGACAATCATCCAATCGCGTGTCGAAATTGCTTTCACTCCAATGGAGTTGGGGCTTGTGGACGTGGGCCCGGGCCCGGAGGTCCCGGGCCCCGGCCACCGGCCTACCAGCGGTCGCGGTGGATGACGTCGGCCACCGGGCGGCGACGGATCGGACCGAAGTTGCCCTTCGGCCACCCGATCGGAACAGCGGCGAAGGTCTGCATGTCCTCGGGGATACCGAGGGCCTCTTTCCACTCCCGCTCCAGCATCAGGTGCCAGATGGTGACGTTCGCCGCGAGCCCCAGCGCACGGGCGGCGAGCAGGAGGTTCTGCACCCCGGGATAGACGCAGGAGCCCTCGGCGAGGGTCTGGAACCGGGCCTGAGTGGCCGTCATGTGCTCGACGCCCGCCGGGCCGAGCGCCTGCGCGTACGCGGCCAGGCCCTCCTCGTCGATCCGGGGCTCCGGGAACCGGTAGCAGGGCACGACCAGCGCCGGCGTATCGGCGAAGTGGTCGCGCTGGTACTCGATCGCGGCCACCATCCGGCCGTACGCCGCGTCGTCCATGCCCTTCGGCGCGTACTTACCGGTCGTCGCCAGATACGCGTCCACGCACCGCTTCCACAGCGGCGCCAGACGTGCCATCACCTCACGGTCGGTCACCACGACGTACTCGTAACACTGCATGTTGCCGCCACTGGGGCCCCAGACAGCTGCCTGTATGAGCTGCTCAAGCGTCTCGTCAGGCACGGGTTCGGGCCGGAGGCGGCGCATGGCGCGCATCGTGGACATGGTGGAGAACAGGGCGCGGGCGTCGGCGGAGACCTCGGCGGCCTGTGTGGATTCGGTGTTCATGATCGCGGAGTTTACGGGCGAGGATTCTTACGGACGGACCCGTCGCGCCCCGTCGATTCGGTCCGAGGTGCAACACCAGGGGATTCGTACATCTGCCCAGCCGCCCACCGCACGGGGGAACGCGGACCGGAGCCGACTCCCACAGGGCGTATAAAGGGTCCCTCCGGACCGGCCGGCGTCCCCCGACGGCAGTGTGACCTCTCACGCGGCAAGGCGTCACCGCGTACGACAGCGGAGGAGTGCCCATGAGCACGGCAGACGAGATCAGCACCTTGCTGGTGACGAAATTCGGAACCGATCCCGTGGCGATCCGGCCCGAAGTGTCGCTCCGTCAGCTCAGGCTGGATTCCCTGGCCCTGGAGGAACTGCGGCTCCTCATCGAGGACCGGATGGGCGTCGACCTGGACGACGTCCAGCTCACCTCGCGCGACACCGTCGGCCAACTGGTCGACGCCGTAAGCGCCAAGGCCGCCGCATGACCGGCCGGTACCGCCCCGAGCCGTTCGCCGCCGCCG
Source organism: Streptomyces sp. NPDC048462 (assembly GCF_043200175.1). Taxonomy (NCBI): domain Bacteria; kingdom Bacillati; phylum Actinomycetota; class Actinomycetes; order Kitasatosporales; family Streptomycetaceae; genus Streptomyces; species Streptomyces sp. NPDC048462. The sequence goes on along the minus strand of NZ_JBICXG010000002.1, from coordinate 576,293 downwards.
TCACCGGGATCGGCCTCGTCACCGCGGCCGGCACGGGCACCGGAGCCACCTGGCGCGGGGTGTCCGAGGCGGCCACCGCGCCCTCGGTCCCGCACCGGCCCGAACTCGAGGGCCTGCCCTGCGACTTCATGTACACCATCACGGACCTCGACACGAAGGCGGTCCTGGGGGTGGCGGCCCACCGGCTCATGGACCGCTTCTCGCAGCTCGCCGTCATCGCCGCCCGCGAGGCCGTCGCGGACGCCGGACTCGACCCCTCGGTCTGGGACAGCTCCCGCGTCGCCGTCGTCATCGGCTCCGCCCACGGCGGACTGCCCTTCTACGACCAGCAGCACACCGCGCTCACCGAGCGCGGCGCCCGCCGGGTCTCACCCAAACTCGCCCCGCTCACCGTCGTCAACGGCGCCGCCAGCAGCGTCGCGACCGACCTCGGCGCGCACGGTCCCAGCCAGGCCGTCTCCACCGCCTGCTCGTCCGGCACCGTCGCCATCGGCACCGCACACCAGATGCTGCGCACCGGGGCCTGCGACATCGTCGTCGCGGGCGGCGCCGAATCGGTCTGCTCCCGGCTGCTGATCGCCAGCGCCTGCCAGCTGAAGGCCGTCTCCACCCGCAGGGACGACCCCGAGTCGGCCTGCCGCCCCTTCGACACCCACCGCGACGGCTTCGTCGTCGGCGAGGGCGCCGGGCTCCTCGTACTGGAACGCCCCGAACACGCCCGCGCCCGCGGCGCCACCGTCCGCGCGCACGTCGCCGGATACGGCGCGTCCAGCGACGCGTACTCCGCCGTCGCACCCGACCCGGACGGCCTCGGCATCGAACGGGCCCTGCGCGCCGCCCTCGCGGACGCCGGAATCGGCGCGGCGGACATCGGACACGTCAACGCCCACGGCACCTCCACCGTGGCGAACGACCTGATCGAGACGGTGATGCTGCGCCGGGTGCTCGGCACCCATCCCCTCGTCACGTCCACGAAGGCGATGACCGGGCACACCCTCGGCGCCGCGGGTGGCATCGAGACCGCCCTGACCGTGCTGGCCCTCCAGCACCAACTGGTGCCGCCCACCGTCAACCTGGACGCCCCCGACCCGGAGATCCCGCTCGAAGTGGTGAGCAAGGAGGCCCGGCCCGGCGCGTTCGACGCGGCCGTCAAGACCTCGCTCGGCTTCGGCGGCCACAACGCCGCACTCGTCCTCACCAGGGCCTGACCGTGCGGTCAGTCTAAGGATGGCCACCATGCCCGACGAGATCATCCGGAACCTGTCGGTGAACGGGCTGCGCTACAGCTACCGGATCCTCCCGCAGCCCTCGCCCCGCACCGATCCGGTCATCGTCCTCGGCGGCGCGCTCCAGGGGATGTACGGCTGGCCGCAGATGGACGAGCACCTGGGGCCCCGGGCCCACGTCGTCACCGCCGACCTGCCCGGCATGGGCGGCGCCGACCCGCTGCCGCCCGGCACCGGCGACGACATCCTGTACGCGGCCGTCACCGGGATCATCAACGACCTGGGCGTGCCCCGGGTCAACCTCTTCGGCTTCTCCTACGGCACGTCGATCGCGTTCGGCTGTGCCCGGCGCAACCCCGGCCGCATCGCCCGGCTGGTGCTCGGCGGCGTACCGGCCCACATCAGCGACGCCCAGCGCACCCAGTGGGGCCGGGCGGTCGACCGGCTGGGAGCCGGTGACATGGAGGGGCTCGCCACCCTGACCGCCGAGGCCCTGATGTGCCTGGACCCGGACCGCAACGTGCACCGCAGGGAGCTCGCCCGGCGCTACGTCCGGCGCTCCTTCCTGCACGCGCTCACCCACTCCCCGCACGCCGCGCAGTCGCTGCGCCGGGCCCTGGGCCACCGGCCGGACTTCTCCGGCGGGCTGAGCGGCGTGCCCGCACTCGTCTTCGCGGGCGAGCATGACACGGTGACCTCGCCCGAACGGCAGCGGGCCTTCGCCGCGACGATCGAGGGCAGCCGTTTCCTGACCATCGGGGACTCCGACCACTGGGTCGTGCTGGAGCGCCCCGACGACGTCGCGGACCTGGTCGCCCGCTTCTTCAGCGACCTCCCCCTGGAACCGGCGCCCGCGCTGTGGCCGCTGGCCGCGCTGCCGCGTCCGCGTGCCCGCACGGTGGGGGCGGCCCTGCCGAGGGCGGGCGGCTGAGCGTCCGGTGACCTCGGCCGCCCGCCCGCGCGGGATCAGTGGTGGCCGTGATGCCCGTGGTCACCGTGGTCGTCGTGGCTTCCGTGGCCGGACGCGTCGGCCCGCACCCGCACGATCTGCGGGTCGTGGTCGCTCGCCTGGTCCGCGAACTCCGCGTTGATGTGCACCACGTCGTAGTCCAGGCGCCGGATGCCGGGGCTCGTCAGGATGTGGTCCAGCGTCTGCGAGTTGCCCTCGTACACATAGCTGTACCGCTCGTTCGCCGGCAGCGTGTTGATGAGCGGCTTGAGTGCCTTCCCGGCGGTGAGCGCGGACATGGTCGGTGAGAACGCGAAGTCGTTCAGGTCGCCGAGGGTGATCACCCGGGCCGACTTGTCGGCCGCCAGCAGGGACTTGACGAAGGTGTTGACCTGCGCCGCCTGTTTGACCCGCTTCGTCTCCGAGCTGCGCACGGGCGGCTGGTAGCGGCCGTGCAGCGGCTGGTCGCCGCCCTTGGAGGTGAAGTGGTTGCCGATGACGAACACCGGCTCGCCGCGGAAGCGGAACTCACCGACCAGCGGCTTGCGGCTGTCCGCCCAGGACTCGTCCAGCGGGCTGATCCGGGCGGGCGAGGCCGACAGGGTGACGCCGTGCCTGATCTTCACGGCCTGCACCGCGGTGGTCGCGTCGCCGCCCGCGCGGTCCACGAAGGAGACCCGGGCGGGGTTGAAGAGGAAGACGTTACGGATGTTGCCGCCGGGCTCGCCGCCGTCCTTGCCGTCCTGCGGAGCGACGTAGCGCCAGGAGTAGCGCGGTCCGCCCGCCGCGACGATCGCGTCGGTGAACCGCTTCAGGGTCGCCTCGGAGCCGACCGTGCCGTCGTTGACCGCACCGTTGTCGTCCTGGATCTCCTCCAGCGACACGATGTCGGGGGAGGCCAGGTTGACCGCGACGCCCTTGGCGAGGGTGTCGAACTTGCCCTGCTCGTCGAGCGCGTCGAGGTTCTCCACGTTGTAGGTGGAGACGGCGAGTTCGTCGCGCTTCTGCTTCCTGGTGACCTCGCGCTTCAGGTGCCGGTCGGTGAGCGTGCCGAGCCGGGTGGCCTGGAGGCTGTAGCCGCCGAAGGAGTCGTAGTCCAGCACGCCGTCGGTGGTGCCGGACAGCACGTCGCCCACGTCTCCCACCGGTACGGGCCGGGTGGCGTCGAGCGACATCACCTTGATCCGGCCGGTGTTCTGGTCGGTGTACGAGGAGTACAGGGTGCCGCCGCGCCGGGTCGGGTTCTGCTTCGGCTCGACGGTCACCCAGACCTCGCCGTACGAGCTGGTGGCGCCGGTGACCCGGGTGTCGGCGGTCTCGACCCGGCTGCCTTCGAGGGACTCGTACAGGTCGAGCGCGTACTTCGCCGGTTCGAGGGGCAGCGCGTCGATCGAACCACCGTCCGCCGAGGGGGCGTAACCGCCCGGAACCGCCTTCGCGTTGAGCGCCACCGGCGCGGGCAGCGCGTTGCCTGAGGAGAGGACGGTGGTCCTGGGGGCGGTGATCTCGGTGACGGACTGGGTGGTGGCCGAGGGATAGTACTCGTCCACCGTGCCGCTGACCAGGACCGAGTCGCCCACCGACACGGCCGGGGCGGCGGAGCCGGTGTAGACGAGGACGCCCTCGGAGGTGCGGGGGTCCGCGTCCGGCGAGGGGTCCTGGATCCAGAAGCCGCGCGAACCCGTGGTGCGTACCGCCGTGACGATGCCGGGGACCCCGGTCACCGCCTTGCCGTCCAGCGGGGAGACCCGGGTGGCGCCCTGGATGTCGTGCACGCGCACGGTGCCGGGCTCGGTGGGGTTGCCCGGGTCGCCGGGGTCCTCGCCGCCGCCGGAGGTCTCACCGGCCGCGTTCACCGGGGTGGGCGCGCCGGCGGAGAGGTCGGCTGCGTTGTCGTCGGTGTCCGCCAGGGAGGCCGCGCGCGCCACGGAGGCGGTGGCGGAGGCGCCGGTCGCCGGTCCGCCGCCCTCCCGGACGACCGCGGAGCCGTAGCCCACCAGGTCCACGACCCGGGTGTCCGAGGCACAGTCGGCCGCGGTCTTGCAGGTCAGCGCCGTGGTGCCGGAGACCAGCGCGACCGTGCCGCTCGCGGCGGACATGGCGACCGTGCCGGTGGCGTCGGGGGCGGGCAGGGCGACGGTACCGCCGGTGCCCGCGGCCTGGGCCACCAGATAGCGGCCGCCGGGCGCCACGGCACCGGTGAGCGGGGACACCTGCCACTGCGAGCCGGCGGACGGTGCCCCGGGCAGGTACTGGACGCTGAACCCGGACAGGTCGTACGCGGCGGAGCCGGCGTTGGCCAGCTCGACGAAGTCGCGGGTGAGCGTCGCACCGGAGTTCCCGCCGCCCCCGTACACCTCGGAGATCACGGCGGACGCGGACGGGGCCGCGAAGGCGGCGGGCAGCGCGGTGGCCGAGAGGGTCACGGCGACCGCGCCGGCCAGCAGGACGGAACGTGGTCTGGATATGCGCACGGAAACTGCCCCTCAGAGTGTGATGAGGGAGCACAAGCTATGCGCGTAGAACCGGCCATGACAAGGCATCAGAGGTTAATTTTCTCCGCCCGGTACGCGGAGGCGGTGTTCACCGCTCAGCAGACCCTGGAGGAGGGCATCACTTTCTACAAGGACGTGAAGCGGCGGGCCGAGGCCATCGGCCGGCTCGGCGGCGGACGCGGCCACCGCACCTTCGCCGGCACGGCCGAGCAGGTCGCGGACACCATCGGGCACTGGTACGACAGCGGGGCCGCCGACGGCTTCAACATCATGCCCGCCGTCCTCCCCTCCGGCCTGGAGGTGTTCGGCGACCGGGTGGTGCCGATCCTCCAGGAGCGGGGCCTGTTCCGTACCGAGTACACCGCGAGCACCCTGCGCGGGCACTACGGGCTGCCCCGGCCCGCCAACCGGCTGTTCGAGAACGTCGACAGCGCCGAGGGCCACTTCGGCATCGCGCTGGCGCAGGCCGGGTGACGGCCGGTCCGGACCGGAGCGGCCGCGACGGCCGAAGCGCCGCCTCCGGCCGTCCGCGCGCCGCGCCGGGTACCGGAGTCAGACGGCCGGTACCCGGTCCAGGAATCCGGCCACCGCGCTGATCCGCCCGTCGTCCGCGAGGATCGCCACGTCCGAACCGGCGACCGGCGCGGACCCGTCCGCCGCGGCGACCAGTTCCCAGCTGAAGCGGGCGAGGGAGTGGTGTCCGTCCACGGCCCCGGTCAGGCGGAAGGCGAAGCCGGGGAACTGCTGCTGGGCGCCGCCGATCGCGGCCGCGAGACCCTCGTGCCCCTGCACGGAGGCCAGCGGGTCGGTGTAGGTGGCTTCCTCGGTGAACGCCGCGGCGACGGCCTTCGCCAGCTCCTGGGGGGTGGCGGCGTTCCAGGCGGCGAAGTAGCGCTCGACGGCGTCGTCGTAGGAGGTCATCGTGGGTCCTCTCGTCGGACCCGGCGGGTGGGCCGGGCGCGTTGTGCTGGTGAGGAACACGATGTCCGACGGCGTGGACCGGGTCGATTACCTCCGGGGTAAGCACGGTCGGGCGGACCGGACCGCGCTCAGCGCCGGTGCTCGTCCAGGAAGCCCATCAGTGCGGTGTTGAGCTCCTCGGCATGGGTCCAGCCGATGTTGTGCGGGCCGCCGGCGATCTCCACGAGGCGGCTGTCACGGATGAGGTCCGGCAGCCGCCGCCCGGTGGAGTCGATGGGCAGGATGCGGTCCTCGTCGCCCTGCACGACCAGCGTCGGCACGTCGTTCTTCGGCAGGTCGTCGCGGAAGTCCGTCAGCCAGGTCGGGACGCACGCCAGGGTGGCGTGGGCCGAGGCGTCCGCCGCGACGTTCCACTGCATCCGCAGGGCCTGTTCGCTGATCCGGGTGCCGCCGAGCTTGTCGGTGTTGTTGAACGCATCAAGGAAATCGGTCAGATAGGCGGGCCGGTCGGCGACGATCGCGCTCATGATCCCGTCGAAGACGCTCCGGTCGACGCCGGCGGGGTTGTCGTCCGCCAGCAGCAGGTAGGGCGGTACGGGGGCCACCAGGACGGCCAGGCCGACCCGGCGCGAGCCGTGGTTGCCGAGGTAGCGGGTGACCTCACCGGTGCCCATGGAGAACCCGGCCAGAACCGCGTCCTGGAGGTCGAGCTTCTCCATCACGGTGTTCAGGTCAGCTGCGAACGTGTCGTAGTCGTACCCGGTGACGGGCCTGCTGGACCGGCCGAAACCGCGCCGGTCGTACGTGATGACCCGGTACCCGGCGCCGAGCAGGACCGGGAGCTGTTTCTCCCAGGACGCGCCGCTCAGCGGGAACCCGTGGATCAGGACGACGGGCCTGCCCTCGCCGTGGTCCTCGTAGTACAGCTCGATGCCGGCGGAGTTCTCCTGCCCGACGGTGATGAACGGCATGTTGGCTCTCCCTCGGTACGTGGGTACGTGGGTACGTCGGTACGTGGGTGTCGTGGCTCGGCGGCGGGGCAGCGCGGCGGGGTGGGCCCGCGCCTACATCTGGCCGTCCGGGACGACGTGCATGGCGGCCTCCTCGGCAGACGCCGCCGCGCCGTCGATCCCGACGTCCTCGCCCGCCGTGGTGTCCGGGTCGTCGCGGTCCAGCTCCCTGGTGAGGCGCCCGGCACGGACGTCCCCGACCTCGTCGTCCCAGGGCTCGCCGTCCCCGTCCGCGAGGTCGCCCACGCCGTCACCGGGCCCGTCGGCGACCTCGGGCAGTTCCCGGGCGAGCCGGCCCTCCAGGGCCTCGCCGCTGTGCTGCTCGGACGCGGTGGTGCCCCGGTCCTCCACGGCCCACGGCCGCTCGGGCGGGGAGTATCCCTCGTCGAGCACGTCCGTGAGGTCGCGGTCGTCCAGGGTGTCTTCCACGTCGAGCTGTTCGGCGGGGTCGGAGGCCTCCGGCTGCTGGGGCTGGTAGACCTCGTCGCCCCGGTCGGCATCCTTCATGATGAGTCCCTTCCCGATGTCGGGGATCCCGGTCATGCCCACCGTACGACGCGGGAGAAGGGGGCACAGCAGCCCATGAGCCTTCGAACTTCCCGTACCTCTTCAGGATAGGGGGCCCGGTACCGGACCCGCAGCCCTGCGGGTCCGGGTGGGCGGCCGGGGCGGGAGTGAGGGACGATGGGAAGTGTGGGCCGCAGTGCCCCACAGGGCGGGAACGGCACGGAGAACCGCGTGGAGAGGCCGTCCGCAGACGCAGCCACGGAGAGGCCGTCATGGATTACCCGGAGAGCTACCAACTGGTGTTTCAGTCGTCCGCTGTGGAGGACGACGCCGTGATCGTCCGGCGGACCGCGCAGGCCGGGGCCGGCGGATACCCGGTCTACGAGGACGAGACCGGGATCGTCCGTGCGGAGATCAGTGAGCGCGGAGAGGTGCGCATGCTCGCCAGTGGCGGGCACCAGGTCCTCGGGACGCCGCTGGTGGTGCCCGAACCGGCCGGATGAGACGGGGCCGCCGACGCCGGCCCGCCCTCCGCGAAGGCCGGAAAGCGAACAGACTTCGTGGACCCCTATCACGTGCTCATGTCCGGTGACATCCTGCCGACGCAGGACAATCCGTCGCGAGACGTCAAACACTTGGTCGAAATTTTGCCCCTGGTGGGATGCGCGGGGGAGACACCAGGCACACTCGACCTGTAGGAATCTCGCCACGAAGAGGATCACGCATGATCACGTTGAAGAAGGAAGACGGCCCGGCGGATCTGGACGGGGTGACCCATCTGTCCATCGGGGTGTCCTGGGATCCCACTGTCGGCAGCAGTGGCGGGCTGATGGGGAAGCTCCGTCAGAAGAAGGGCACCGACCTCGACCTCATCGCCATCGCGATGCAGGGCGCGGAGCCGGTGCGGCTGGCCGGTCTGGACTCCCTGGACCCGCTGGGCAACGGTTCTCTGGCGCACAGTGGCGACAACCAGACCGGGAAGGGCGACGGCGACGACGAGACCGTGACCGTCGACTTCGCCCGGGTGCCGTCCAACATCACGGCCATCGTCTTCATCGCCGCCGCGTACAAGAAGCACAGCTCCTTCCAGAGCGCGCGCAACATCAGCTTCAAGGTGTACGACGCGACGGGCGGCACCACCCAGCAGGTGGCCGACATCTGGCCGAGCCTGCTCAGCAACGACAACGGCTGCGCCGTGGCCAAGGCGTTCCGGGTCGGCGGGAGCTGGAAGCTCGAGGTGATCAACGAGACCGGGAAGATCAAGCAGGGCGACGAGCAGGCCCTGATGCGCTTCGCCGTCAGCAAGTAACCGGCTGACAGCCGGGGCGTGTTCCTGGAACCCGGCGTCCCCGTCCCGCATGCGCGCGGTGGTGTTCAGTCCACCCGGCGCCCGCGGGACGGGGACGCCGCGTTTCCGGCGGCCAGCGGTGACCGGGCCAGTTCGACACAGCCCGCGGTGATCAGGCCCAGGGCCAGCAGTTCGGGAAGCAGCCACCAGCCGGTGCGCAGTTGCTCGCCGAACAGGGTCACCCCGTACAGGACGCTGATCAGGGCGTCGCCCAGCGTCAGGCACGGCTGGACCGCGACCAGCGTGCCCGCCTGGAGCGCGTTCTGGAGGAGGAACAGCGCGCCGACGCCCGCCGCGGCCGTGGCGTAGAGCTGCCAGGACTCGAAGAGCACCACCACCCCGTCGCCGTCACTGAGCCGCGCCATGGCGTCCTTCATGAGGGCGGCGGTGAGCGCGTACCCGCAGGCGGCGGCCAGACCGAGCAGCGCGGCCCGCGAGTTGCCCCGGGTGGCCCGCGCCCCGGCGATCAGCGCCGCCTCGAAGAGACCGGTGAGGACCAGCGCCGGAACCCACGCCACCCCGCGCACCGTCTCGCTCCCGCCGCCCGGAGCGGCCGACGCCATACCGAGCGCCAGACCGGCCGTCACGGCGGCCGCCCCGAGCCAGACGGGCCGGGGCACCCGCACCCGCATCACGAACCCGGCGAGGAGCAGTGTCGCCGGCAGCTCGATCACGAAGATCGGCTGGACCACCGCGATCGGCCCGGTGGCCAGCGCGACGGCCTGGCACACGGCCGCGACGATCACCAGCGCGATGCCCGCGAGCCACACCTTCTGACGCAGCAGATGACCGATCAGCGACATCCGCATCGCCTCCCGGTCCGGGACGTCGAGGGCTGCGCGGCGCTGGAGGACGGAGGCGGACCCGTTGCTGAGCGCGGTCAGGACGGCGAAGAGGACACTGATCACCGGTCCATGATGCGGGCGGACGGAGCCGGTGCCCGGGTCCCGCGCCCGGCGGCCCGGCGGGCGCGTGAAGGGCCGCAGGCGGTACTGGGCGAACTGTCGCCCCATCAGGACGGCAGTCCGTCCCCGAGGCCGCGTACCGTGCCGCCATGGCCGAGAAGAAGAAGACCTCCGCCCCGGCCCCCGCGGTGCTCTCGCCGCGGGCACTGGGGCGCGCGACGCTGGAACGCCAACTGCTGCTCCGCCGGGCCGGGATGCCGGCCGCCGAAGCGATCCGGCACCTCGTCGGCCTCCAGGCACAGAACACCCGGCCGCCCTACTTCCAGCTGCTCGCCCGGCTGGAGGGCTTCGAGCCGGCCGAACTCGCCGCTCTGATGGAGTCGCGCGAGGCCGTCCGCATCGTCAGCCTGCGCTCCACCATCCACACCCACACCGCCGACGACGCCCTCACCCTGCGCCCCCTCGTCCAGGAGGCCCGCGACCGGGAGCTGCGCACGTTCCGGAAGGGGCTCGTGGGCGTGGACCTGGACCGGCTCCGTGACATCAGCCGGGAGTACGTCCAGGAGGCGCCCCGCACCCCGAAGGAGATCCGCGAGAGGCTGCTCACCGAGTGGCCCGACGCCGATCCGCAGGCCCTGAGCACGGCGGCCCGCTGTGTGCTGCCGCTGGTCCAGGTGACCCCGCGCGGGGTGTGGGGCAGGAGCGGCCGGGTGGCGCTGACCACCGTCGAGCACTGGCTCGCCAGGCCCTCCGAGCCGGTGCCCGCGCCCGACGCCACCGTGCTGCGCTACCTCGGCGCCTTCGGCCCCGCGTCCGTGCGGGACATGCAGGCATGGGCCGGACTGACCCGGCTGGGGGAGGTGTTCGACCGGCTCCGGCCGCGACTGGTCACCTTCCGGGACGAGAACGGCGTCGAGCTGTTCGACCTGCCCGACGCCCCGCGCCCCGCCGAGGACACCCCCGCGCCGCCCCGCTTCCTGCCCGAGTTCGACAACGTACTGCTCGGCCACGCGGACCGTACCCGGGTCATCCCGCCCCGGTTCAAGGGGCGCAACGGGGTGGGGAACCAGAACTACGGGAGCGTGCTGTTCGACGGCTTCCTCGCCGCCCTGTGGCGGCTGGACGCCGGCCGGGGCGGCGCACCGGCGACCGTCACCGTGCAGGAGCTGCGCCCGCTGGGCGCGGCCGGGCGCGACGCCGTCACGGCGGAGGCCGTCGCGCTGCTCTCCGTGATGACGGATGCGGCCGGCGGCGGCAGCGGACACGACGTCAGGTTCGCCCCGTTCATCGACTTCGGCGAGTGAGCGGATGAGCGAGCGAGTACAGGCGCAGGCGTGCAGGCGTCACGAGCGAGCGAGCACAGGCATAGGCGTGCACGCGTCACGAGCGAGCCGGTACAGGCGTGGCCGCGCACGCGTTACGGCAGCAGCCCCGCCCGCCGGGCGGCGACGACCGCCTCCAGCCGGGTGTGCGCGCCGAGCTTGCGCATCGCGGAGCGCAGATAGCCCTTCACCGTCTCGGGGCGCAGCCCCAGCCGGCCCGCCGCCAACGCGTTCGTCGCGCCCGCCGCGACGCAGGCCAGGACATCGAGCTCACGGGGCGCCAGCTGCACCTCCCCGGACCCCTGCGCCCGCGCACCGGCCGCCGAGGCGAGCCGCCCGCACACCGCGAGCAGCTCGTCGCGCAGCGCCGGGTCGAGGACCTTCGGCACCAGGGCGCGCAGTTCCCGGTGCGCCGACCTGACGTCCTCCCAGGCCTCCGGTGCGGCCCGCGGGTCGGTCACCTCCTCGCGGGTCACGGCGAGCAGCTGCTGCACCTCGTCCCGGACGGCCAGCGCCTGCTCCACGTCGCGGGCCGCCGCCACCGCCGCGTCGAACGTGCGGTCCCCGAGGGTGAGGGGCTCGCGCAGCGCCCCGTACAGCACCCCGCGCACCTTGCGGCGTACGACGACGGGGACCGCGACGACCGAGCGGAGCCCCTCCGCCGCCACGGCCACGTCGTACTCGTGGCTGATGTGGCGCGAGGAGTGGTAATCGGTCACCGCGCACGGCCGGGACAGCGCGATCGCCTTGCCGCCCAGACCGCTGCCGGCCGAGATCACCAGCCCGCGCAGCGCCGCGGTGTGCGCCCCGTTCAGCTCGGCGATCCTGGCATGACGGGTGTCGGAGAGCAGCCCGCCGAACGCCACGGGCAGCCCGCTCGTACGGCGCAGCCGCAGCAGCGCGGCCTGCATCTCCACCGCATCGACGGATTCCGGCACGATGACGCCTCTCTGCCCGGTCCCAGGGGTTCGCTGTCTCCGGAGCACCCCCGTTCGGGGGTGGTGAGACCCGGGTCACTGTTTACATCATGTCAGGATCCCGGAGAGACGGGTCCGGTCCGCAACGAGGAGGGCACATGCCGGCAACCAGTGCGACGGAGACGTTCCGGGCCGCCCGGGATTTCCTGCTGAGGCACCGCGAGGACTACCAAGCCGCCTACGAGGGCTTCCGCTGGCCCCGCAGCGACCACTTCAACTGGGCCCTGGACTGGTTCGACGTCATCGCCCGGGACAACGACCGCACCGCCCTGCACATCGTGGAGGAGGACGGCGGGCGCACCGAGATGTCCTTCGCCAGGATGTCCGCCCGCTCCAACCGCGCCGCGAACTGGCTGCGCGCCCAGGGCGTCCGGGAGGGCGACCGCATCCTCGTCATGCTCGGCAACCAGGTGGAGCTGTGGGAGACCGCGCTCGCCGCGATGAAGCTGCGCGCCGTCGTCATCCCCGCGACCCCGCTGCTGGGCCCGGCCGACCTGCGCGACCGGGTGGAGCGCGGCCGGGTGCGCCACGTGCTGGTCCGGGACGCGGACACCGCCAAGTTCGACGAGGTACCCGGCCGCTACACCCGGATCGTCGTCGGCGCGGACACCGAGGGCTGGCTCTCCTACACCGGGGCCGACGAAGCGCCGGACACCTTCACGGCGGACCGGGAGACCGACGCCGACGAACCGCTGATGCTCTACTTCACCTCGGGCACCACCGCCAGCCCCAAGCTGGTCGAGCACACCCATGTGTCCTACCCCGTGGGCCACTTGTCGACGATGTACTGGATCGGTCTCAAGCCCGGCGACGTCCACCTCAACATCTCCTCGCCCGGCTGGGCCAAGCACGCCTGGTCCAATCTCTTCGCCCCGTGGACCGCCGAGGCGACCGTCTTCATCTTCAACTACACGCGCTTCGACGCGGCCCGGCTGATGGCCGAGATGGACCGCTCGCGGATCACCAGCTTCTGCGCGCCGCCCACCGTCTGGCGGATGCTCATCCAGGCCGACCTGACCCAGCTGAAGACCCCGCCGCGCGAGGTCGTCGCGGCCGGCGAACCGCTCAACCCGGAGGTCATCGAGTCGGTCCGGCGCGCGTGGGGCGTCACCATCCGCGACGGGTTCGGTCAGACCGAGACGGCCGTCCAGGTCGCCAACACCCCCGGCCAGACCCTGAAGGCCGGCTCGATGGGGCGCCCGAGCCCCGGCTTCGAGGTGGTGCTCCTGGACCCGGTCAGCGGGGAGCCCGGCGCCGTCGAGGGCGAGATCTCCCTCGATCTGTCGGCCCATCCGGTCGGGCTGATGACCGGCTACCACGGTGACCCCGACCGCACCGCGGAGGCGATGGCGGGCGGCTACTACCGCACCGGGGACATCGGCTCGCGCGACGAGGACGGCTACATCACCTACGTCGGCCGCGCTGACGACGTCTTCAAGGCCTCCGACTACAAGATCTCGCCGTTCGAGCTGGAGAGCGCCCTGCTGGAACACGAGGCCGTCGCCGAGGCCGCCGTCGTACCGGCCCCCGACCCCGTCCGGCTCGCCGTCCCGAAGGCGTACGTCGTGCTCGCCGAGGGCTGGGAGCCCGGACCCGACACGGCCAAGGTGCTCTTCGCCCACTCCCGCGCGGTCCTCGCCCCGTACAAGCGGGTCCGCCGGCTGGAGTTCGCCGAGCTGCCCAAGACCGTCTCGGGCAAGATCCGCCGGATCGAACTGCGCGAGGCCACGGCCCGGGGCACCGGGACCGAGTACGCCGAGGGGGACCTGACATGACCGAGCTGTCCTACGCCCATGGCACCGGCACCACCCCGCTGCTGGGCGACACCATCGGGCGCAGTCTCGACCGGACGATCGAGGCGTACGGCGAGCGCGAGGCGCTGGTCGACGTCGTCTCCGGGCGGCGCTGGACGTACGCGGAGTTCGGCTCGGCCGTCGGGGAGCTGGCCCGTGCGCTGATGGCGTCCGGCGTTGCCAAGGGCGACCGGGTCGGCATCTGGGCGCTCAACTGCCCCGAGTGGGTGCTCGTCCAGTACGCCACCGCCCGTATCGGCGCCGTCATGGTCAACATCAACCCGGCGTACCGGGCGCACGAGCTGGAGTACGTACTGAAGCAGGCCGGGATCTCGCTCCTGGTCGCCACCCTCTCGCACCGCACCAGCGACTACCGGGCGCTGGTGGACGAGGTCCGCGCGAACTGCCCCGCGCTGCGCGCCGTGCACTACATCGGCGACCCCAGCTGGGACGAGCTCACAGCGGCCGCCGGATCGGTGACGGACGATCAACTCGCCGCGCGCGAGGCCGGGCTGTCCTGCGACGACCCGATCAACATCCAGTACACCTCCGGCACCACGGGCTTCCCCAAGGGGGCCACCCTCTCCCATCACAACATCCTCAACAACGGCTACTTCGTGGGGGAGCTGGTCGCCTACACCGAACGGGACCGGGTCTGCCTGCCGGTGCCCTTCTACCACTGCTTCGGCATGGTCATGGGCAACCTCGGCGCCACCTCGCACGGCGCCTGCATCGTGATCCCGGCCCCCGCCTTCGACCCGACGGCCGTGCTCGCCGCCGTCCAGCAGGAGCGCTGCACCTCGCTGTACGGGGTCCCCACCATGTTCATCGCGGAGCTCAACCTCCCCGGCTTCGCCTCGTACGACCTCTCCTCGCTGCGCACCGGCATCATGGCCGGATCACCCTGCCCGGTCGAGGTGATGAAGCGGGTCGTCGCGGAGATGCACATGGACGAGGTGTCCATCTGCTACGGGATGACGGAGACCTCACCGGTCTCCACGCAGACCCGCCGCGACGACGACCTGGAGCGCCGTACCGGCACCGTCGGCCGCGTGATGCCGCACATCGAGGTCAAGGTCATCGACCCGGCGACGGGCGTGACGCTGGAGCGCGGCAACTCGGGCGAACTCTGCACCCGCGGCTACAGCGTGATGCTCGGCTACTGGGAGCAGCCCGAGCGGACCGCCGAGGTGATCGACGCGGGGCGCTGGATGCACACCGGAGACCTCGCGGTGATGCGCGAGGACGGCTACGTACAGATCGTCGGCCGGATCAAGGACATGATCATCCGTGGTGGTGAGAACGTCTATCCGCGTGAGATCGAGGAGTTCCTCTACAGCCACCCCAAGATCGCGGACGTGCAGGTCGTGGGAGTGCCGGACGAGCGGTACGGCGAGGAGATCCTGGCCTGCGTCATCCCCGTGGACCCGGCGGACCCGCCGGTCCTGGAGGAGGTGGCGGCGTTCTGCCGCGGGCAGCTGGCGCACTACAAGGTGCCGCGCCTGCTGGAGATCCTGGACGCCTTCCCGATGACGGTCAGCGGGAAGGTCCGGAAGATCGAACTGCGGGAGAGCTACGGCCGGTAGAGCCTGCGGCCGGCCGGGCCCGGGGCGCCGTCAGGCGGCTTCGATGATGTCGCCCGTCGCGGCGCTCCGGGTGGCGGCCGCCCATTCGATGAGGAGTACCTCGTACGCGGCGGACTCCACGGATGACCAGTCCTGCCCGGCGCGCGCGTCCACGAGGGCGCGGATCGCCTCGTTCGCCTCGACGGCGGCGGGATGGGCCGGCTGGGCGACGCGAGCGGGCTGCGGGGGGTGCGCCGGCGCATTGGGTGGAGAATGCCGTGGAGTTAAGGCCATGCGCCCCACTGTAAGGCCCGCCACCGACAACCGACCGAACATCTGTGGCCCCTGGCCCGAACGTGACCGATAGCACTCACTGTGGCCGGTTGATTTCTGTGAGGTGCGGCACGTCGCGCCGCACACAGCCCCTCGGCCGCCGGTCCGGCCCGTGTTCTTCGTGAGTACGCGCACGGCCGCGCTCAGGCGCCCGTGCTGACCAGTTCGTCCGCAGGGCTGTTCACCGGCTGCGGGGTTCCGGTGAGGTCCATGACGAAGAGCGGGATGGCGAGCCCGTCCGCGCGCTCCCGGGCGTCCGGCGCGTATCCGGCGAGCGAGAAGATCACCCCCGACACCGAGGTGCTCAGCGCGTTGAGCCACAGGCATTCGACGTCGCGCAGCGTGGTGGCCCTGGTGGTGGAGTCGACCTGGGCGATCAGCCCCGCCGCCCGCAGGTCGATCCGGGACGAGGGGCGCTCGGCGGGCTGGACGACATCGCGGTAGCCGAGCCACTTCAGATACAGCGCTGCGGCGCCGACCGCGTCACGCGCGGTACGGATCGTCAGTGGCCGGAACGCCGGTCTGGGGGTGGCGGCCGTACGGGGCAGCGGGATGTGCGACGGCCGCAGCGGCCGCTCCGCCCGGTGGGGGCCCGTGCCCGCCGCGCGGCCCAAAGACGCCACCGGGCGGACCGGGATCCGCAGCACCGCACCGCAGGGGCAGCACAGCTCGGGCTGCGGCCACTGGTCGTGCCGCCCGCAGGCGCGGCAGCGCACCGTCACCCAGTCGTCGTTCCAGGTGCGGTGGGTGATCGTCGTGACGGGGGCGCCGCGCAGCAGCGGCGGGGCGGTCGGGGAGCCGCACGGGCACGGGTAGGCGGGTGTGACGTACACGTGGTCGCGACGGCAGGCCGGGCACCGTACCGGCACTGACTCCACCCTGGGCTCCTTCCGCCGCACGGACCGCGGGCGGCCCGGATTCCGGGCCGACTCCGCTCCGTACCCCCATGCTCCACCAAGAGCGAGGTCCGGGGGAGGGAGTTGAGCCACTTCGAGGTGCTCCCTCCGCTTGTCCGCACGGGCCCGCACCCGCCCGCGCTCGGCCCCTCCCTTGACGGCTGTCCGGGCACACTTTAGATTTGCTTCCGTATAGCAGAATCAACTTTCCGTAATGCGGAATTGGCGCTCTCAGGTGGCGCGACAGAGCCCGACTCCACCCAGGTCCGAGCAGGAGCACTCAATGCCTCGAATGACCGCTGCCCGAGCGGCAGTTGAGATCCTCAAGCGCGAAGGCGTCAGCAACGCGTTCGGTGTGCCGGGCGCGGCGATCAACCCCTTCTACGCGGCCCTCAAGGCCTCCGGCGGGGTTCATCACACGCTCGCCCGTCACGTCGAGGGCGCATCGCACATGGCCGAGGGGTACACCCGGGCCAAGGCGGGCAACATCGGCGTCTGCATCGGCACGTCGGGTCCGGCGGGCACCGACATGATCACCGGTCTGTACTCGGCCATCGCGGACTCGATCCCGATCCTGTGCATCACCGGCCAGGCCCCGACCGCGGCCCTCCACAAGGAGGACTTCCAGGCCGTCGACATCGCGTCGATCGCCAAGCCGGTCACCAAGGCGGCCACCACCGTCCTGGAGGCCGCTCAGGTCCCCGGCGTCTTCCAGCAGGCCTTCCACCTGATGCGCACCGGCCGTCCCGGCCCCGTCCTCATCGACCTGCCGATCGACGTGCAGCTCACCGAGATCGAGTTCGACCCCGATCTGTACGAGCCGCTGCCGGTGCACAAGCCCACCGCCACCCGTAAGCAGATCGAGCGGGCCGTCGAGATGCTGAACGCCTCCGAGCGCCCCCTGCTCGTCGCCGGCGGCGGCATCATCAACGCCGACGCCTCCGAGCTCCTGGTGGAGTTCGCCGAGCTGACCGGCGTCCCGGTCGTCCCCACCCTGATGGGCTGGGGCATCCTCGCCGACGACCACGAGCTGAACGCCGGCATGGTGGGTCTGCAGACCTCGCACCGCTACGCCAACGCGACCTTCCTGGAGTCCGACTTCGTCATCGGCATCGGCAACCGCTGGGCCAACCGCCACACCGGCAAGCTGGACGTCTACACGCAGGGCCGGAAGTTCGTCCACGTCGACATCGAGCCGACCCAGCTGGGCAAGATCTTCGCCCCCGACCTCGGCATCGCCTCCGACGCCAAGGCGGCGCTGGAGCTGTTTGTCGAGGTGGCGCGCGAGCTGAAGGCGGCCGGCAAGCTGAAGGACCGCTCGCAGTGGGCCGCGTCCACCCAGGAGCGCAAGGCGACCCTCCAGCGGCGCACGCACTTCGACAACGTGCCGCTGAAGCCGCAGCGCGTGTACGAGGAGATGAACCGGGCGTTCGGCCCCGAGACCCGCTACGTCACCACCATCGGCCTCTCCCAGATCGCGGGCGCGCAGATGCTGCACGTCTACCGCCCGCGCCACTGGATCAACGCCGGCCAGGCCGGTCCGCTCGGCTGGACCATCCCGGCCGCGCTGGGCGTCGCCACGGCCGACCCCGAGGGCTCCGTCGTCGCGCTCTCCGGCGACTACGACTTCCAGTTCATGCTGGAGGAGCTCGCGGTCGGCGCCCAGCACCGCATCCCGTACGTGCACGTCCTGGTCAACAACTCCTACCTGGGGCTGATCCGCCAGGCGCAGCGCAACTTCGACATCGACTTCCAGGTCAACCTGGAGTTCGAGAACATCAACTCGCCGGAGCTGGGCGCCTACGGCGTGGACCACGTCAAGGTCGTCGAGGGCCTGGGCTGCAAGGCGATCCGGGTCACCGAGCCGGACCAGCTGCTGCCGGCCTTCGAGGAGGCCAAGAAGCTGGCGGCGGAGTTCCGGGTGCCGGTCGTCGTCGAGGCGATCCTGGAGCGCGTCACGAACATCTCGATGAGCGGTTCGGACATCGCCTCGGTCAACGAGTTCGAGGACATCGCGTCGGAGCCGGGCCACGCGCCTACGGCGATCCGCCCGCTCACGAAGGCCTGACGCCTCGGAGCCTGCGGTCCCGTTGCCGAAGAGCACCTGCGGAGGTCCGTAGGTGCTCTTCGGCTTTTGCCCCAGCATGAAGCGAACCTGCGGCACTCGCTCTGTCAGTTCGATCCGGGGCTGCCGCCTCGAATCGCCCGCCCACGCAAGACGCCCGGCTGGGAAACCCCGGCCGGGCGTCTGTCCGGACTGCTCGCCACCACACGTCAGTGATCACGTGTCGCGACGACCGCTGGAATCCGCCCACCGGGGTGGGGCCTTCCCGTGGCCGCCGGACTCTCGCTGGACCGGTGCAGCCGAATAGATCTGCACCGCCTCAGGATTCTGATGGCCGGGCTCGCGTCGTGACGAACGAAGAGTGCTGATCAGCCGCCGGACTTCACGGGCTCCAGTTTGATGCTGAAGTGCCGGAGGATCGGGGACTGGCCCGTAACCCGGTAGCCACGGACTGATTCAGGGTTCTTCGCGATATCTGCCAGGGTGGCGGCGACGTGGTCGTAGTGGCTGCGGGTGTAGACCCGTCGGGGGAGAGCCAGCCGTACAAGTTCGTAGGGCGCCGTCTTGACCGGGTTGCCGTGCTCGTCCTCTTCACCGAGGTACAGCGACCCCAGCTCCGCCGAGCGGATGCCTCCGCGCAGGTAGAGCTCGCAGACGAGTGCGGTGCCGGGGTACTGGTGCGGGGGGATGTGGGGCAGGAGGCGCCCGGCGTTGATGTAGAGGGCGTGCAGACCGGCGGGTTCCACGATGTCGACGCCGGCCTCACGGATGCGTGCGGCGAGGTAGGCGGCTATGTCGGCGCGCTCGGCGAGGTAGGCCGGCTCGGTCACTTCGAGGAGGCCGCGGGCCATCATGTCGAGGTCACGTCCGGACAGACCGCCGTAGGTGGTGAATCCTTCGGTGGCGATGAGCAGACCCCCGCACCGCTCGGCGAGTTCGGGGTCCTTCAGGCCGATGAAGCCGCCGATGTGGACGATCCCGTCCTTCTTCGCGCTCATGACGCAGCCGTCGGCGAGGCGGAAGGCTTCCTCTGCGACCTGGCGCGGGGTGCGGTCGGCGTAGCCGGGTTCGCGCTGGGTCACCAGCCAGGCGTTCTCCGCGAACCGGGCCGCGTCGAGGATCATCGGCACGTTGTGGCGGCGGCACAGTTCGGCGGTGCGGTGCAGGTTCTCCATGCTGACCGGCTGGCCCCCGCCACCGTTGTTGGTGATGGTCATCAGTACGGCCGCAACGGGTGTCCGGTCCGCGTTCTCCAGGGCCTGTTCGAGGGCGATCAGGTCGATGTTGCCCTTGAACGGAAAGTCGCTGTCGAGGTCCTTCGCCTCGGCGCAGGGCAGGTCGTGCGCCGTGCAGCCAGTCAGTTCGACGTTGGCGCGGGTGGTGTCGAAGTGCGTGTTGGACAGCACACTCGTGCCGGGCCGGAGCAGCGAGGAGAAGAGGATGCGCTCGGCCGCCCGGCCCTGGTGGGCCGGCAGGATGTGGGGGTAGCCGGTCAGTTCGGAGACGACCTCGTGCCACCGGTAGAAGGAGCGGCTGCCGGCGTAGGACTCGTCGCCCTGCATTCCTGCGGCGAGCTGGTCCGCGGAGATGGCACCGGTCCCGGAGTCGCTCAACAGGTCGATGGTGACCTCGTCGGCCCGCAGCTCGAAGGGGTTGTAGGCGACCCGCTTCAGCGCGGCCTCGCGCTCCTCCCGGGTGGTGAAAGCAAGAGGTTCTACGACCTTGATGCGGTAGGGCTCCATGTGACTTCCTTCTGTGCGGTGTGCGGGCTGACATGGCCGACGGCCTGGTGCCCGAGGTCCAGGACGCTCTGGGCGCGTTGCGCACGCATCCAGGTGCCCTGCGGGTACTGCTCCTGCGGTGGCCGGACGCGGTAGGCCTCGGAACTCAGGTAGGTGGTGAGCCGGGGCGGCCGGTTGCGCTCGTACACCAGGGCCAGGTAGGCGATCAGCCCCACGCCGTCGGCGAGGGGTCGCCGTGTGAGTGCTCCCAGACTTCGGTTCAGGACGGTGGGGTCCATGCCGGCCCGGGCCAGCAGGGCTGTGGCGCGGGCGAGGGTCTCTTCGTCATCGCGCACGTAGTCACGACTGGGAATGTGGAGCGTGAAGCCGCTCGGGTTGTTGTCGCCTTCGGTGAAGGAGTGGCAGGTGAGCGCCGGCCGCCGCACCAGTCGCAGGGGGTCGTTTCCGCCGCGCTCGGACGGCGTGAGGGAGCCCGCGGTCGCGTGGAAGAAGTAGCGGATGTCGCCCGCTGTGGCTCCGGAGGTACGGCTGAGTGCGCAGGCGTCATCGGCTGACATGCGCGGGTGTCTCACGTAGACCTTGACGCGGGGGGACGCCCAGGCCCCCAGGTCCAGAGCGAGGAACGGATAGCCGGCCGCCGGGGGCAGTTGTTCGAAGGCCTGGCCGTAGCCGAGCCGCCGCAGTGCCTCGCGCACGGTGCGGCCCGCGTTTTCCGGGCCGGAGGCGGAGGGGTTCAGGTAGACCTTGACCCCTGGGACCCCTCCGGCGCGCAGATCGAGCGCGTACCACAGGGCCAGCGGGCCCTGGGCCGCAGCAGGGAAGAACAGGTCGGCGATGGCGTCGAGCTGGTCGGTGGCGAAGCCCCAGCGGGCGCCCATTGCGCGGATGACCGCAAGCCCGGCGCGGCCGCTGTCGGCCATGTCGCTGTGGGCCCACCCGGGCTCCACGAGCACGCGCAGGGCCGGGGCGGCGTCCGGAGCGCTGGCGAGGGAGAACTCGACGGGGGTGTGGTCATCGGAGAGGAAGGTGGGCGAGGCCGGCGGCAGGGACAGCGGCCGGTGCGCGGAGCCTGCGAGGGAGTCGGTCAGGACCTGCCCGTACAGCTCGGTGTCCGCCTCGCTCAGGCCCACCGTGGCGCCCAGGCGCCGGAGTTGACCGAGTACGTGGTCGCCGAGCGTCGTCTCACCGGGGCTGGTTGCCGGTATGCCGGGGCTCGGGCGCGAGGTCATCGTGTGCCTCGCACGTCGTGGTGCGTATCGCGTCCGGACGGTGCGGTAGTACGGGGACGTGCTCTGCCGACAAGGCAGGGGACGAGGGCCGATCCGCTGCCGGGAGCGGCGGGTATTCGGTCCTGCGGCTGGTCGGGGTCGCCGCCCCCGCACGGGTTCCGTCTAGTGGGGGTGGTGCGCTGTGGGCCCGGTCGGGCGCTTGCGGATAGGGGCGCGGAGATGTTTGCGAGGTCCACTGCCTCTCCTTCATCTTGTGTCACTCCAGAAACTCCGCGCCGTCCTACCCAGGAAGTTGATCTTTCATGCAGGCTATATCAACTGCCTGTGTCACATGCATCACAGGGGGTGTGGGCTACTGGCCCGTCAGCCACTTCTTGAAGCCGCTCCAGCGCCCCGCTTTGCCGGCGGGCTGCGGCGCCGCGTGCGCGGGTGCGGCCGCGCCGGGGGGCGCCTGGTAGCCGGGCGCGGCCGTCGGCTCCGGTGCGGCCGCGGCGCGCGGGGTGGCCGCGCTGAACCGGACGGGCAGGGAGGCCAGGGCCCGGTTGAAGGGGCCGGGCCGCCAGGCGAGGCTGTCCGCGGGAACGGCGAGTTCAACGTCGGGCAGGGCGTTGAACAGCGTCTCCAGGCCCGTCAGGGCGATCAGCCTGGCCGGCTCCTTCGACGGGCAGGCGTGCGGGCCCGCGCTCCAGGCGAGGTGACCGCGGGTGTCGGCACCGCGGTCCGCGAGCGCCGTGTTGGCGGCGCCGAAGGACACCAGCACCAGGTCACCGGCGCGCACCTTGTCGCCGGCCACGTCCGTGTCGACGACCGGGTAATGGGGGGCGTAGTTGGACATCGGCGCATTGCGCCACAGAGTGTCGTCCACAGCCCTGTCGAACTGCCCCAGGCGCGCGAACTCCTCGTTGGTCAGCATCGTGTAGAAAGCGTTGCCGATCAGGTTGCCTTCCGGCTCGCCGCCCGCACCGAGGAGCAACACCAGCGTGTGCGCCAGTTCCTCGTCGTTCAGCTGCGCCGGATGCTGCATCAGGTAGGACGTGACGTCCTCCCCGGGCTGGGCGCGCTTGAGCGCCACCAGCTCGCTGACCGCTCCGAGCAGGACCTGGCTGGCCGCCTCGGCGTTGACTCCGTCGAACATGCCGGAGATGCCGAACAGCACCCGGTCACCGATCTCTGCCGGGCAGCCGAACAGCTCGTTGAACACGTACAGCGGGAGCTGCTGGGCGTAGTCGCGGAGCAGGTCGGCGCTGCCGCGGGCGCTGAACTGGTTGATCAGGAACTGGGCTGCCTGGCTGACGATCCGGCTCAGCCGCTTGTTGCTGACGCGGGCGAAGGAGTCGGTGATGGCCTGCCGCAGCCGCACATGCTCGGCGCCGTCGGTGAACATCGCGTTCGGCCGGTAGGCCAGCAGCGGCAGGACCGGGCTGTCGGGGCGGACGCGGCCCTCAGTCAGTGCACGCCAGCGGCGTGAGTCCTTGCGAAAGGTCGTCGAATCCTGCAGCAGTTCCAGAGCCGCGTTGTAATCCGTCACCAGCGTCGCCTCCACGCCGGGGGCGATGGTGACCGCAGCGGTGGGGCCGAGCTCGCGCATGTAGCGGTAGTACGCGTGCGGATTGGCAGCGAACTCCGCGCTGTCCAGGGGTATGCGCTGCCCGCTGCCGTGTGCGGGGCAGCCGGGCGGAGGTACAGAGGGGGTTGTCATGCGTGCTCCAGGTCGGCGCGCTCGTGCAGATAGCGGACCAAGGTGATCAGGGCGTCAACGGACGACTTCTCGTCGCGTGCGTCGATGGTGACGACGGGGGTGTCGGGCAGCAGGTCGAGTGCCTCCCGGACGTCCTCCGGGGTGTGGACCGTACTGCCGTCGAAGTGATTGATGGCCACGGCGAAATCGAGGCCGTAGCTCTCGACCAGATCCATGACGTCGAAGGAGTCGGCCAGGCGCTCGGGGTCCACCAGGACCAGGGCGCCCAGCGCTCCGCGGGCCGTGTCGTCCCACAGACTCACGAAGCGCTGCTGTCCGGGGGAGCCGAACAGATACAAGACGATGCGCTCGCTCAGCGTCAGCCGGCCAAAGTCCAGGGCGACGGTGGTGGTGGTTTTTCCCTGAACCCCTTTGAGGTCGTCGACGCGCTCCGAGAGCGTTGTCATCCGCTCCTCGGTGGACAACGGCGTGATCTCGGAAAGTGAGCCGATCAGGGTGGTCTTGCCGACGGCGAAATGCCCGACGACCAGGATTTTCACTGCAGTCTGCTGTGCGCCGCTGGGCACGTAGGCAGCCTCAGACAGAGAGAGCCTTGAGGCCATCGAGCACCTCCTTGAGCAAGGCCTTGTTGGTGGGACGGGCCGAGGGCACCGGCGCCCGGGTCATGAGATAGCCCCCCTCGGCGAGGGAACTGAGCAGCGCCTTGACCACCCCGAGCGGCAGCTGGGAGTGCGCGGCGATCTCCGCGACCGAGAGGTAGCCACTGGAGCACATCTCCAGGATCTGCTGCTCCTCGGGCGAGAGCCGCTGGGGGCGCTGCTGCTCGTCGGTGGCCGTCGTAACGAGGGTGATGAGGGCGAACTCGTCCTCATCGGGCAGGTCACGGCCACGGGTGATGACGTAGGGCCGGACCAGTTCTCCGGCCTCGGACACGAACTCGGGCTCGGGACGGCCGGGTTCCGTCATGAGGTGACCGTGTCGCCGCGCAGGCCGGTCGACATCGCCTTGCCCAGCCGGCTGACCAGTTGCTGCATCCGGTACGTGATGTCCTGCATGTCGACCTCGGCCGACGCCGCCACGGCAAGGTAGCTGCCGCCGCCCGCAGCGTTCAGGAACACCCAGCCCCCGTCGAACTCGATGAGGGTCTGGCGCCAGTTCGCTCCGCGCTCACCGCAGAAGAAGCTGACGGCCCGGCTGAGCGACTGCAGGCCGGAGACGGCGGCGGCCACCTTGTCGGCATCGCCCCTGTCGATCTCCGCAGTACGGGACATCTGGAGGCCGTCGGCAGAAATCAGGACCGCGTGGAGAGCATGCGGTATCTCCAGCGCGTCCTCAAGCATCCAGGACAGGTCGTCGTTCACGGGGCATCGAATCCTTCGTCTGAATCGGCAGTGGTGTCACCATCGGCGGCCGGTACCCCCGCACCTCGGCCGCTGAGAGTGCCACGCTGAAACGCGCCCATGGCCGCCACCCGTGCCTCTGCTGACCGGGCCGGCGGCGCTGCATCAGACCTGCGGCCTCCGTCCGGCACGAGCGCCATGCCGCGCTTGTTCCGTCGCCGGGGCAGCCCGCCCTCTGTCGCCGCAGGAGCCGAACCGCGGCTCTCGGCGGCGGCATTGACCTCTTGCGTGGAAGCGGGCGTCTTGGGCTCGGGCATCTCGGTCAACAACTCCTTCGGCACCATCACCACCGCGCGGACGCCGCCGTAGGGAGAGGTGCTGTCGATGGCGACCGTGAACCCGAACCGCGCGCACAGGGCACCGATCACCGCGAAGCCGAACGCGGGAGGGTTGCCGAGCTCCGAAACGCTCACCGCAGACCCGCTGGACAGCAGAGCGGTGGCGTTCGTCCGCTCTTCCTCGCTCATGCCGACACCGGCGTCGTCGATCACGATGCAGATGCCCCGGGGCACCGTCCGCACCTCGACCTCGACCATGGTGGACGGCTCGGAATAGCTGGTCGCGTTGTCGAGCAGCTCGGCCACCGTCAGCGCGATCGGTTCGACGGCACGGCTGGTCACCGCGAAATCGACCCGGGAGGCTATTTCGATGCGCTGGTAGTGCCGGATACGGCCCTGCGCTCCGCGGATCACGTCATAGACCGACGCAGGCTCCCGCTGCCGGCCGAGCCACCCGCCGCACAGCACCGCAATGGACTGCGCACGCCGGTTGAATTGCGAGTTCATGTGGTCGATGCCCAGCATGTCCCGCAACACGGCCGAGTCGCCGTACTTCTTCTGGAGCCCGGAGATGGCCCGCTGCTGCTCCGCCGCGAGGCCTTGGAGGGTCCGCATAGCCGACTTCAGTACGGTGTTTGTGGCCTCCTCCGCCTCTTCCTTGGCCTGGCGGACCACCTCGTCGTAGCCGCTGCGCAGCTCGGTGACGGTGGACTCGAAGCCGGCGGCTCTGCCCTGCGATGCGGTCAGCTCACCTTGAAGGCCCTGCTTTTGACGACGTAGCGCCTTGATCGTTTTTCGCTGGCGAGTGATTACCGTGGCGGCGACAGCGACGCCGACGACAAGCGCCCAGACTGTCGGATCCTGCCAAAAATTCGTCATGTGACTCTCTATTGAGCGGCTGGATTCCAGCTCTCGAAATCTGTCCAAGCGGACCCTCGGCTGTGGGCAGACGTCACCGCCCGGAGAGCCCCCCTGGCTGTAGCCATGCCAAGGTGAAAGCTCACGTGGCATGTGCACGGGAGCGTATCACCGGACGATCATGAGGCTCTGTCAAGTTCGCCACTTCGTTGCCCCGTTGGCGAGTAATGCATGTTCATGTCAGTGAGGAAGGTGTGCCTGTGAGGTGGAGGCCCACAGTGGCGGAGCGCGCACCTGAGGACAGCGACGCGAACTGCGACCCAGGACATGTGACCGCCGCCTCACGGTCTCGGCTCCCTTGTCGCCGGCAGCCTGTCCGGAACGCGACGACGCGGTGGGGGCGGCGAGCGTGGACTTGCCGGTCGCCACCGTCCACTTCGGCTGCCTGGATGCCGCCGAAGCGCTGCTCCTTGCGGACACGCTGCACCGGACCACCGCGTCGACAGGCTCGGCCCTGCCGGGCAACTGATGTGTACATCGCGCTGCCGCATGCGCGACTGCCTGTCCGCTTCTCGTCGAGGGCCCCGCACGCGTCCGCCGCAGCGGGCTGTCCGAGTGGTCGGTGCGCGGTGGCGTCGCCGAGAGAATCCCGGTCAGGGAAGGACGATCACCGGATGCCGAGCGGGACTGATGATGTCGCCGAAAGGCGCGGTCTGATCCTCGACTTCGCCAACGATTCACCCGTGGCGCACCGAAAGGGCGTGGAGTACGGGACCGTAATCCGTACTCCACGCCCTGGTTCAGGGAATGACAGGGGCCGCGGCGGAGGGCGACGGGGGCGGGGGTTTCCGGCTCCTTCAGGTCAGGAGACGGGACCTCCACCCACACCACCGCACTGGCGTCGCACAACCGCCGCGGCCTCGTCCTGCCCGCACCCCGCGCAACCCCTCATCCGGGCGGGCGCAGCGTGCGGGCAGGGCCTTGGGGAGGCTAGTCCTCGCGCAGGGCGCGGACGGCCTCCTCCACGCGCTTGCCGTACTCGGCGTCCGCGGCGTGGAAGTGGGCGAGGTTCTTCTCGATCACGTCGTCCCGGGTGACCTGGGACAGGCCGCCCGCGATGTTGGCGATCAGCCGGCCCTTCTCGTCGTCCGACATCAGCCGGTACAGCTCGCCCGCCTGGAAGAAGTCGTCGTCCTTGTTGTGGGCGGGCGCCTCGTGGGTGCCGGTCCAGCCCTGGACGGCCATCGGCGCGGAGAACGCGGAGTCCGTCTGGCCCGGGCCCGCGTACGAGTTGGGCTCGTAGTTCTTGTCGTGGCGGGCGCCGTAGCGGGTGGCGTGCAGTCCGTCGCGGCCGTAGTTGTCGACGACGGCCTTGCGCGGGGCGTTCACCGGCAGCTGGGTGTGGTTGACGCCCAGGCGGTAGCGGTGTGCGTCCGCGTAGGCGAACAGCCGGCCCTGGAGCATCTTGTCCGGGGAGGGACCGATGCCGGGGACGAAGTTGTTCGGGGAGAACGCGGCCTGCTCGACCTCGGCGAAGACGTTGTCCGGGTTGCGGTCCAGCACGAGCCTGCCCACCCGCTGGAGCGGGTAGTCGCTGTGCGGCCACACCTTGGTCAGGTCGAACGGGTTGAAGCGGTAGTCCGCGGCGTCGGCGGCCGGCATCACCTGCACGTGCAGGGTCCAGGACGGGTTCATGCCGCGCTCGATGGCCTGCAGCAGGTCCGTCTGGTGCGAGGAGGCGTCCTTGCCGACGAGCTCGGCGCCCTGGTCGGCGGAGAGCGAGCGCACGCCCTGGTTGGTCTTGAAGTGGTACTTGACGAAGAAGGCCTCGCCCGCGGCGTTCGTCCACTGGTAGGTGTGCGAGCCGTAGCCGTTCATGTGGCGGTACGAGGCGGGGATGCCCCGGTCGCCCATCAGCCAGGTCACCTGGTGCGTCGCCTCGGGGGCGTGGGCCCAGAAGTCCCAGACGTTGTCCGGCTCCTGACGGCCCGTGAACGGGTCGCGCTTCTGGGAGTGGATGAAGTCGGGGAACTTGATCGGGTCCTTGATGAAGAACACCGGGGTGTTGTTGCCGACCAGGTCGTAATTGCCCTCGTCCGTGTAGAACTTGAGGGCGAACCCGCGCGGGTCGCGTACCGCGTCCGCGCCGCCGAGCGAGTCGGCCACCGTCGAGAACCGGATGAACGTCTCGGTGCGGCGGCCCACCTCGGAGAGGAAGTCGGCGCGGGTGAAGCCGGTGACGTCGTCGGTGACCTCGAAGTAGCCGTACGCGCCGGAGCCCCGGGCGTGCACCACGCGCTCCGGGATGCGCTCCCGGTTGAAGCGGGCGAGCTTCTCCAGGAGGTGACCGTCCTGGAGGAGGATCGGGCCACCGACGCCGGCGGTGGCGGAGTTCTGGTTGTCGGCGACCGGGGCGCCTGACTCGGTCGTAAGCACGCGCTGCGTCATGGTGTCGGGGCGACCTTCCGTACTGGAGCTGCTGAACTGCCACGTCCCTTGGCTCCAGGAGCGTAAGTACGCTCCGAACCCGACGTCAACAGTTTGTTGAAATTCGTGGTGGAGAGGTGTTCCGGACGGCGCCGGCGCCTGGGCGCGACAGGACAGGTGTCAGCGCCGACGCCGTCCGGAAGTCTGTGGGGCCGGGGGGTGGGCACCCGGCGAAGGTGGTGCCGGCCGGGCCCGCGGTGGGGCCCGGCCGCATCGGATCAGTCCTTGACGGGCTGGCCGGACAGGCGCTCGACCGAGCGCAGCAGCGCGGAGTGGTCCAGGCCGCCGTCGCCCTGCGCACGCAGCGAGGCGACGAGCTGGGCGACGACTCCGCCGACGGGCAGCGCCGCACCGACGTTGCGGGCGGCGTCGGTGACGATGCCCATGTCCTTGTGGTGCAGGTCGATCCGGAAGCCCGGGGCGAAGTCCCGGTTCAGGAAGTTGTTCTTCTTGCGGGTCAGCACGGTCGAGCCGGCCAGCCCGCCGTTGAGGACGTCGAGCGCGGCGGCGAGGTCGACCCCGGACTTCTCCAGGAAGACGACGGCCTCGGCGCAGGCCTGGATGTTGACCGCGACGATCAGCTGGTTGGCGGCCTTCACCGTCTGGCCGGAGCCGTGCGGACCGCAGAGCACGATGGTCTTGCCGAGCGCGTCCAGCACCGGCTTGGCGGCCTCGAAGTCGGCCTGCTCGCCGCCGACCATGATCGACAGCACGGCCTCGATGGCGCCGGCCTCGCCGCCGGACACGGGGGCGTCCAGTACCCGGAGGCCCTTGTCCTTCGCGTTCTTCGCGAGGTCCACGGAGGTCTGCGGGGTGATCGAGGACATGTCGACCAGCAGCGCGCCGCGCTTGGCGTTCTCCAGGATGCCCTCGGAGCCGTACGCGATGGCCTCGACCTGCGGGGAGGCGGGCACCATCGTGATGATCACGTCGGCGTCCTTGACCGCTTCGGCGATCGAGGAGGCGCCGGTGCCGCCGGCCGCGGCCAGCCGGTCGACCTTGTCCTGCTCCAGCGTGTAACCGGTGACGTCGTAACCGGCCTTGATCAGGTTCTCGGACATGGGCGAACCCATGATGCCGAGCCCGATCCACGCAACCTTGGGGAGGTTGTTGCTCATGAGGGTGCCTTCCGATAAGCGTGTGTACTGGGGCCGACGGGCCCCGGGGTGTCCGCCGTGCTCAGCGGGCGGCCCGCGCGGTGGCCGGGAGCCACTCGAACGACTCGGCGCTCGGCCGCTCGCCCGGCTTGTACTCCAGGCCGACCCAGCCGTCGTAACCGGCCTTCGTCAGCTCGTCCAGGAGCTGCTCCAGGGGGAGCGACCCGGTGCCGGGCGCGCCGCGCCCCGGGTTGTCCGCGATCTGGACGTGCCCGGTCTTGCCGGCGTAGGCGGTGATGACCTGGCTGAGGTCCTCGCCGTTCATCGACAGGTGGTACAGGTCCATCAGGAACTTCGCGTTGCCCAGGCCCGTCGCCGCGTTGATCCGGTCGACGACCTCGATCCCGGCCGGTGCGCTGACGAGCGGGTAGCTCGGCGACTCCGGCGCGTTCAAGGTCTCGATGAGCAGGACCGCCCCGACCCGGTCCGCCGCGTGGGCGGCGAGAACCAGGTTCTCCAGGGCGAGTTCGTCCTGGACACCGGGGTCCACGCCGTCGATCCGGTTGCCGTAGAGCGCGTTGAGCGCCTTGCAGCCGACCGAGGCGGCGAAGTCGGCCGCCACCTCGATGTTGGCGCGGAAGCGGTCCGACTCCGTGCCGGGCACGGAGAGCGCGCCTCGGTCGGGGCCGGGCAGTTGTCCTGCGTAGAAGTTCAGCCCCACCAGTTCGGTGCCGGCATCGTCGAGTGCCTTCTTGAGGGCGTCGAGCTCCGCCTGCGGAGGGGTGGGGGTCTCGATCCAGGGCCACCACAGCTCGACCGCCGTGAAGCCCGCCGCGGCCGCTGCCGCAGGGCGCTCCAGGAGCGGGAGTTCCGTGAAGAGGATCGAAAGGTTTACATCGAAGCGCTGGTCCGGGTAGCCCATGAGGGTTTCGGCGCTCCTTCCGTATTGCGGAAGTTAGTTTCTGCTTAACGGAAGATTGCCCGGCGGGTGGGCGGGCTGTCAAGGGGGTGCCCGAAATTGGGGCATACGGAAGGCGGGGCGGGGGCCCGTCGGCCCGTCCGCCCCGCCTCCTCGCTTCAGCTACCGGGTCACCCGGCCGGGACCGTGTCCTGGAAGGTGGTCCCCGCCGCGCGGTAGGCGCTCACCCGGGCGTTCACCTGTGCCGGGGTGAGGACCTGGTCCTTCACGTGCAGGACGTAGTCCACCTGCTGGTCGTACGAGCGGGGCGTCGTGCTCGTCTGCCCGGCCAGGTCGATCAGCCACTGGTTGAAGTTGATCGACATCCCGCGCTCCGGCAGATAGGCCGCCCCGTGGGTGCCGAACAGCTGCCCGTCGATGTAGTACGTGATCGCGCTGTCGTCGATGGTCACGACCAGGTCGTGCCAGCCGGCGTAGCTCTGCCGGGACTCGGTGTGCGCGTTGACCGCCTCCCAGGGGTCGGGCCGGTAGGTCTCCCACGAGGTCGTGTAGAGGATGTTGCCGCTCTCGCCCCAGCCGCCGTTGGGCAGGTACTCGAAGTCGTACTCGGCGTAGTCGTCGGCCATCGGCGCCTTGAGGTCGTTGATGGTGAAGAACGTCTGGACCAGGTGGTCGCCGTCGGGGCCGGAGACCGGCGCGTCGTTGAACTTCACTCGCGCCGCGTAGGTGCCGTTGCGGAACTTCATGGACTGGGTGAGGATCTCGGTCTGCTTCGTCGACTCGCCGCTGCCCGCCGTCGACGTCTCCAGGTTCATCACCGAGTTGCCGCTCTGGGCGGCGAACGTGACGTTCTCCGGGGCCCAGGTCGCCCCCGGCACGCCGGGACCGCCGGAGTTCGAGCGGACACTCCAGCCGTGGGCGGCTATCTGCGGATCGGTGTGGCCGCTGTAGTTGAAGTCGTCGAAGAGCGTGGGCGCGCCGTCCGGCGGGTCGGTCGGGTCTGTGGGGTCGGTCGGATCGGTGGGGCCGTTGCCCTGCGGGGCCTCGCCCCAGACCTGGGCCCCGCCCAGCCGCGCCGTCACCTTCGCCCAGTCGCCGTACGCGCTCGCACCCGCGCCGAAGGAGTAGTCGTCGCTCTGCACCAGCGGCTGCCAGTTCGACCGGTAGAAGCGCAGCTGCATGTCGCCCGTGTCGGCGCCCGGTGCGAGCGAGCCCGCGCCGGCGGTGAAGCCGATCTCCAGATAGCGGTCGGCGGTGGCGGTGGGCGAGGCGAGCGTGCCGAACGTCCCGGTGATGTTCGCGCAGCCCTTCACCGCCCAGGAGCAGGCGAACCGGTAGGCGTCGGCGGCCGCCTCGCCCTTGAAGTAGTAGCGGATCTTGACGTCGCTGAGCTGTACGGCCCCGCTGCCGGTGTTGCGCACCTTCAGCCAGGGCTCGCTCTGGTCGGCCGTCGCCCCGGCGGCGCCGGTGCGGTACTGCACGGCGAGCGAGCCGTCGGCGGCGCTCGCCGTCGACGGGACGGCGGCGAGCGCCGTACAGCCGAGGGCCACGGTGGCGGCGGCTGCGGCCACCGCACGGATTCGGCTCTTAGCGAGTGACTTCATGAACCTGTTCCTCTCCGGAACGGTCGTGGGGGAGTGGTGCCTACGGGGTCGGCGCTGTTCCTGGGGAGGGGGCCGCGAGCGGCCGGGGGACGAGGGGGCGGTAGCGGACGCCGAGTGCGTCGAGCCGCGCCGTGTGTCCGCCGAGGCGGGACAGGAACCCGGGCCAGTCGCCGCCGCCACCGGACCAGGCCCGGTCGGCGAGGGCGCACAGCCGGGGATAGGTCTGGTACTCGATCCGGTCCGGCGTGCTCGCGTACTCGGTCCACAACTGGGCCTGGGTGCCCAGGAGTCTGCCGGTCTCGGCCGCGTCCCAGTCGTCCGTCAGCGGCCGGTGCCCGTGCACCGCCCGCAGGTCGACCGGCGGGCCCGGCTGCGTCGCCGGTTCGCCGGGGTCCGGGGACTGGGCGTAGTCGAGGTAGGTGGTCCGGTGGTGTGCGGCGACGACGTGGTGGCCGCGGCGGGCGGCGGCGCGGGCTTGGGCCGCGCCGCGCCAGGTCATCACCGTGAATTCGAGGGGCAGTTCGGCCCCGGTCTCCGCCCAGCCGACGGGCCGCCTGCCCTGCTCGGCCAGGAACGACCCGATCCGGCCCATGAACCAGCCGTGCAGGGCGCGGGCGTCGGGCAGCCCCTCGGCGGCGGCCCGCTCCCGGGCGGCCGGGCTGTTCTCCCACTCGGTGGTCGGGCACTCCTCGCCGCCGATGTGGATGTACGGGGACGGGAAGACGTCCATGACCTCCTCGAGCACCGTCCGGCAGAAGTCGAAGACCTCCTCGTGGACGCCGAAGATCGTGTCGCAGACTCCCCAGCGGGTCCACACGCCCAGCCGCCGTGAGGGGTCGTTGCCCAGCTCGGGGTGGGCGGCGAGGGCCGCGCGCGCATGGCCGGGCATCTCGATCTCGGGCACCACCCGCACCCCGAGGCCCGCCGCGTAGCTCACCAGCTCCCTCAGCTCCCGCCGGGTGTACGCGCCCGAGTGCGGAATCCCGTCGTACGTCTCGGGGGCGCTGCCCGGCGGCCCGGACGCCGACTGGGTGCGGTGGCCGCCGATGCCGGTCAGCCTCGGGTACGCGGCGACGGGCATGCGCCAGCCCTGGTCGTCGGTGAGGTGGAGGTGCAGGGTGTTGAGCTTGTGCAACGCCATCAGGTCCACGTACCGGCGCAGGTAGGAGACCGGCTGGAAGTGCCGGGCGACATCCAGCATCGTGCCGCGCCACGGGTGCGCGGGCACGTCGCTGATCTCGACGCAGGGCAGCAGCCACGGCTCCTCCCGCTGTGCCACGTCCGACAGGGCCTCGGCGGGCAGCAGCTGCCGGATCGTCTGCACGCCGCGGAGCAGGCCGGGGAGCCGCGCAGCCCGCAGCAGCAGCGAGTCCGGGCCGATGGTGAGCCCGTAGCCCTCCTCGCCGAGCCCGCCGAGCTGCGGGTCGAGCGCCAGCACGACCCGGCCGGCGGCGGACGGGGCGAGCGGCAGCCCGGTGGCGGGGGCGAGCAGCGTGCGCAGCAGGTCGGCGGCGCTCTGAGCCCCGGGGTAGGCCCGGACGGTGGTCTCGCGGTCGAGGATGAACCGGCCGGGGCGGGGCGACACCTTGCTGGGCCGGGGGACGAGCGTGTGTTCGGGGCGTGATGCGGGCACGGGGTGCCTCCGGATTCGGGTCTGGGGCGGTCAGCCCTTGACGGCACCGGCCGCGAAGCCGGAGGTGACATGGCGCTGGAGCAGCAGGAAGACCACCAGCGCGGGCAGGGCGAACAGGGTCGAGGCGGCCATCGTGGCGCCCCAGTCGGTGCCGAAGGTGTTCTGGAACGAGGACAGCCAGACCGGCAGCGTGCGGCTGTCCTGGTGCTTGATGATCAGGAAGTTGGCGTAGGCGAACTCGTTCCACGCGGTGATGAAGCCGAACAGCGAGGTGGCCAGCAGCCCCGGTGCCAGCAGTGGCAGCGCCACCCGCCGGAAGGCGCCGGTCCTGGTGCACCCGTCGACCTGCGCGGCCTCCTCCAGCTCCGGCGGGATGGTGGCGATGAAGCCGCGCAGCACCACGATCGAGAACGGCAGCGTGACCATGAAGTAGACGAGGGTGAGTGTCGGCAGCCGGTCCAGCATGTCCGTGTCGCGGGAGATGATGTAGATCGGGATGATCAGCGATTCCCAGGGCGCCATCTGGGCGACGAAGACCATGAGCATGAACTGGCGCCGCCCCTTCCAGCGCATCCGGGCCACCGCGTAGGCGGATGCGATGGCGACCAGCAGGGCCAGCAGGATCGCGCTGAGCGTCACCAGGATGCTGTTGCGCCAGAACATCCCGAACCCGTCGGCCTGCACGGCCGTGCGGAAGTGGTCGAGGGTCCAGGTGTGCGGGAAGAGGTCCGGATCGGTGGACTGGATGTCGCGGGACGGTTTGAACGCGGTCGAGATCATCCAGTAGACGGGGAACAGGCAGACCAGGACGGTCACTACGGCGGCGGCGTTCAGCGGGATTCGCCGCGGTCTCGGGCGCAGCAGGGTCATCGGGTCTCGTCCTCCTGGCGCAGCATCTGGCGGAAGTACATGACGAGCACCCCGGACATCAGGACCACGGTGACCATCGAGGCGGCCGATCCCAGGTCGTAGCGCTGCCCGGCGAGGGCGGTCTGCACGGCGTACACGGGCAGGATCGTCGTGGCGTCGCCGGGACCGCCGCGTGTCATCACCCAGATCTGCACGAACGCCTTGAACGTCCAGATGACTTCGAGCGAGAAGACCAGCAGGAAGATCGGCCGCAGGATCGGGAAGGTGACCGAGCGGAAGATCCGGGAGGCGCTCGCCCCGTCCAGCCGGGCCGATTCGTAGAGTTCCGCCGGCACGGTGGTGAGGGCCGAGTAGATGGTGATCGCCGCGAACGGCACCGACTGCCAGACGATCAGCAGGACCAGGATCGAGAACGCGGCGGTGCCGTGCGCGAACCAGGGATAGCGGTCGAACGAGGAGAAGCCGGCCTCGGTCAGCAGCCGGTTGACGATGCCGAACTCGGAGTGGAACAGCCACTGGAAGACCGTGGTGGCCGCGATCACGGGCATGGCCCAGGCCAGCACCAGTGAGCTGAGCACCATCCCCCGGCCGAACCGGCCGAGCCGTTCGGTCATCAGGGCGACCAATGTCGCGATGGCCATGATCAGGGCGACGTTGATCGCCATGAACACGAAGGTGCGCCGGACCACTTCCCAGAACCGGGGGTCGGACAGCAGTGTGCGGTAGTTGCGCAGACCGACGAACTCCGCGTTGCCCACGATCAGCTGGCGCAGCCTGAAGTCCTGGAGCGAGATGAGCACGGCCCGCAGCAGCGGGTAGAGCAGCAGGTAGAGCATGCCGCCGACGGCGGGTGCGATCAGCAGGTACGGCCAGGGGCCGCGCGGCTCCCCGGCCCGCCGCCGGCGGGCGGGTGCCGGAGTGGGCGGTGCCGGCCGGAGCCGGGGTCTGGGGGGTGCGGTCCGTTCCCGGATGACCGACACGGCACGCCTCCTCTCGGTGGTCGGACGGGTGGCTGAGCGGGTCAGGACGCGGTGTTCATGGCCCGGGTGATGTCTTCGGAGGCCTTGGCGGCCTCCTTCGCCGGATCGCCGCCCGTGAGGACGGCGGCCATGTAGTCCTTGATCGGGTTCTCCGCCTCGACGGCCGCCCAGCCGGGCGTGTTGGGCGTCGCGTGGCCGTTCGCCGCACCGGCCGCCATAGCCGCCGCGCCCGGGTCGTCCGCCACCGCGGAGGCGAGGGTCGTCCGGTTCGGCACATAGCTCATGGCCACGGCCAGCTTCTTCTGCCAGGCGTCTGAGGTGAGCTCCTTGACGAAGGTGAGCGCCGCCTCCTGGTGGCCGGAGGCCGTGGGGATCACCAGGTCGGAGCCGCCGGTGAAGACGGCGCCCGGGGTGTCCGCGCTCGGTCCCGGGACCGGGAAGAAGCCGAGCTTCCCCTTGAGCTCCGCGTTCTTCTCGGCGACGATGCCGGCGCCGCCCGGGGTGGAGATCACCTGGGCCACATGCCCCTTCGCCATGACGTCGGCCTGCGGCGGATCGTCCTCGTCGGAGTCCCTCGGACCCTTGCCCAGCGCCTGGAGCTGCCCGTAGAACTTCATCCCCCGCAGCGCCTCCGGGGTGTCCAGGGCGCCCTTCCACTTCCCGTCGGACTCGGTGGCGAGGTCGCCGCCCTCGTCCCAGATGAACCCGGCCAGCGCGTACCACATCTGCCCGGGGAGGTAGATGCCCTGTGTGCCGCCCTTGTTGAGCTTCGCGGTGGCGGCGAGCCACTGCTCGCGCGTCTTGATCGCGGAGGCGTCGACCCCGGCCTTCTCGAACAGGTCGGTGCGGTAGACGACGACGCGGTTGGCCGCGTAGTACGGGATGCCGTACTGCTTGCCCTCGTACGCGCCCGGCTCGGCCAGCCCCTTGAGCCAGTCCTTGCCGTTCAGCTCGGCGACCTTGTCGCTGAGGTCGAGGAGCCCGCCGCTCTGGGCGAACTGCGCGACCTGGGTGTTGCCGCTCTCGATGACGTCCGGCGCGTCGTTACTGGCCAGCGCGGCGGTGATCTTCTCGCCGATGCCGTCCCACTCCTGGATCTGCACCCGCACCCCGATGTCGGGGTGCTGGGCCTGGAAGCCCTTCACGAACTCCTTCTGGAACTGTGCGGAGACGCTGTCGCGCATCAGCCACACGTCGATGTCCGTCCGCCCGCCACCGGATGTCCCGGTCGAGTCGGAGGACGAGCTGCAGGCACTGAGGACGGCGGCCATCACGAGCGCGGACCCACCGGCAAGCAAGCGGTACTTCACGGTTCACCTCTGGAGAACAACCTGACCACCTGACCAGTGAAGCCCACTGGACAGCTCACCTCTTGATGGTGGATGAAGGTGGCATAGACCAATGGGACCGTCAAGACCCTTGGTGGCAAAGGGCTTTGGCGATCTACGGGAAAATCGGCTCGCGAAGATTCGCGCAACAGCGGCTACAATCCACCTGACCAGTGGCGCAGTTGACGCAACTGGTTGCTCAACTGGTCAATAAGAGATGTGTCAGGAGGGGCATCACATGGACGCCGACGCACCGGGGACGGTGCTCAAACGGGAACGGGCCCGCGACGCCGTGCTGGAGCTGATCGAGTCGCGCAGGCCGGGTGACGCCATCCCCTCGGAGCGGTCCCTGTGCGCCACGCTCGGCGTCTCCCGGCCCACCCTGCGCGCCGCGGTCGACGAGCTGGTGGCCGCCGGGCTGCTGGTGCGCGAGCACGGCCGGGGGATGTTCGTCGCACCCGCGAAGATCACCCAGGAACTGATCTCGGCCGACCTGGCCCTGTCCGTCCCGCCGGCCGCCGGGGCCTGGTCGAGCAGGCTGCTGGAGTTCACCACCCTCCAGGCCGGGGCCCGGGTCGGCCGCAAGCTGCGCATGTCACCGGCCGCCGACATCGTGTACGTCGCCCGGCTGCGGCTGGTCGACGGCGCCCCGATGGCGATCGAGCACCTGCACATCAGGGCCGAACTGGTGCCGGGCCTGTCCGCCCAGGAGCTGGAGGACGGCGACCTGTACGAGCACCTGCGCGAGCGCCACGACGTGCACGTCCACGAAGCGGTCCAGGCGATCGAGCCGACCGTGGTGACCCGCGCCGAGGCCAGGCTCCTCGACGTGCCCGAGCTCTCCCCGGCCCTGCTCTTCGAGCGGCTGACCTCGGACACCGCAGGCCGCCCCGTGGAGTACGTGCACTCGCTCTACCGGGGCGACCGCTACCGGATCGTCTCCCGGCTGGCCCTCGGGCCCGCCGCGGCCGTACGGCCGGTCGAGGGCGGGCACCACCCGGGAATCCCGCCGGGCGACTTCGCCCACCGGGACCCGATCACCTCCTCCACCCGGGGCGACATCCAGTCCGGCGGCTGACGCCGTGCGCCCGCCGTTCCGCCCGCCCCTGCGTTGCATCCTGCGCAATGACCGATGCGAGTCTTGCGCCGCTCGTCGGGGAAGGCCACTGTGACTGACACATCCGACGCAGCCGACCCCACGAGGTGCCTCGCATGACCACCCCCACAAGCCGCCGCACCCTTCTCGGAGCACTCCTGGCGGGCGGCGCCCTCGCCGCCGCCCCCTCGCTGCCCCGCTCCGGACATCCGGGGCCGGCGGCGCGCACCGCCGGAGAGGCGGCGCGCAAGGCCGCGACGCTGTTCCTCGGCACCTACACCTCGACGACGCCGGGAGGCACCGGCATCGGTGTCGCCTCGTACGACCCGGCGGCCGGCACCATCACCGGCCGCACCGTCGTCACCGGCGTCGAGAACCCCTCGTTCCTCGCGCTGCACCCCACCGGCGCCACGCTCTACGCCGTCGACGAGCAGCAGCAGGGCGGTGTCACCGCGGTGGCGCTCGCCGCTGACGGCACCTTCCGGGTGCTGGCGACCCGGGACACCGGCGGCGCCGGCCCCTGCCACCTCTCCGTCCACCCCGGCGGAAATTGGCTGCTCAGCGCCAACTACACCTCCGGCAGCGTCGCCGTGCACCCCCTCGCCGCCGACGGCACACCGGGGGAGCGCACCGACCTGGTCGCCCACTCCACCCCCGCGCCCGGACCCGGCCAGGACGGGCCGCACGCCCACCAGATCATCACCGCGCCGGACGGGGACCACGTTCTCGCCGTCGACCTGGGCAACGACACGGTGTACACCTACCGGCTCGACGAGGACCGGGGCACCCTGGAGCAGCTCTCCCACGCCGCGCTGCGCCCCGGCGCCGGACCGCGCTCCCTCACCTTCCACCCCGGCGGCCACTACGCCTACCTGGCCTGCGAGCTCGACAACACGGTCGTGGTCTGCGGCTACGACCCCGCCACCGGCGCGCTGACCCCGGGCGACCCGCAGTCCACCGGAACGGGCGGCGGCACCAGCTACCCCGCCCAGCTGCTGATCACCGGGGACGGCCGCTTCGCCTACCTGGCCAACCGGGGGCACAACAGCCTCACCAGGTACGCAGTCGAGGACGGCGGGGCCACGCTGCGGCTGCTGGACACCGTGCCGGTGGGCGGCGACTTCCCCAGGCACATCGCCTTCTCGCCCGACGGGACGCTGCTCCTGGCCGCGAACCAGAAGTCCGGCACGGTCACGGTGTTCCGGGTCGACGCGGAGAGCGGCGCCCTGGAGTCCGTGGGGACGCCCTTCGCCGCGCCGGCGGCGGTCTGCGTGCTGCCGCTCTGAGGCCTGCGCGGGGGTGCCCGTCCGTTAGGGTCGTGCCCGAGCTGCGGGGGTTCCCCGCCGCGGCGACACGCACCATGGAGGCACCGTGCGCTTGAGAGTGGAGTTCACCACCGAGCCCTTCGATCTCGACGAGGCGCCGGCCCACGCGGTCGTCGCCCGCGAGGTCGTCCAGTCGGCCGATCTGGACGCGGTCGACGTCGGCCCCTTCGGCAACACGGCCGAGGGCGGCGCCGACGAGGTGCTCACCGCGGTGGACTCCCTCCTGCGCAAGGCCCTGGCATCGGGTGCCACCCGGGTCTCCCTCCAGGTCAACGTGATCGGGGAGGACTCCAAGTGACCGAGCCCGCGGACCACCCCCTCGTCGCCGCGGTCAAGCCGCTCGTCGACGCCATGGGCGCCGAGCTGCTCGGGCCGGAGCAGGCGCTCCCCGACGACGTCGTGCTGGCGTGGGAGGGCCTGGACGTCATAGCGGTCCGGCTGCCCCAGCTCTCGGACTCGCTGGATCACATCCTGGCCGCCATGGAGCGCCGGCACGGCATGCCGCTCGCCGAGCTGGACCGCAGGACCAAACAGGCGGTCGTCCGGACCCTGGAGGCACGCGGTGCCTTCTCCGTACGGCACGGCGTGGAGACGGTGGCGGGGGCCCTTGGCGTCAGCCGGTTCACCGTCTACAACTACCTGAACAGGGATATCGGCCCGAAGAACGAGTAGTTGGGTCCGCGGGCGGTCACGGTCCGCGCAGCGCCACGGAAGGCCGTCGTCCGGATCATCGGGCGACGGCCTTTTACATGAACGTAATTTCAACAAAGTGTTGACGTGGTGTTGTGGAAGGCGTTAGCTATCCGCAGCCCGACCAACGCACAGCGAAAAACAGCCACGGAGGCTCCCGTGACTTCGAGCTCCACACCGGGCCTGTCCCGGTTCAACACCCTGGCGGACCGCGAGGCGGCCGCCGCACTGCACGAGGTGTGTGCCAGTGCGGCCTGGGGAGGAGCGATCCTCTCCGGGCGCCCCTACGCCACGACGGAAGCCCTGTTCCGCGCGAGCGACACCGCCACGGCGGCCCTCGACGCGCAGGACCTGGCCGAAGCCATGGCCGGCCACCCGCCGATCGGCCGCCCGAAGCCCGGGGACCCGACCTCCTCCCGCGAACAGCGGGGGATGGCCGGCGCCACCGAGGAGCTCAAGGCCGAAATGCTCGAACTCAACCTGGCCTACCAGGAGCGGTTCGGACACGTCTTCCTGATCTGCGCCACCGGGGCCACCGGTGAGCAGATGCGCGACGCGCTGAGGACCCGGTCCCGGAACTCGCCCGAGCAGGAGCGCGGACACGTCCGCACCGAACTGGGCAAGATCAACCGCATCAGGCTGACCCGTCTCGTCACGGAAGACGCGTAAGACTCGCAACCGAAGGAGAGTGAAGGTCTTGAGCACCTTCGCCACCGCATCGGTGTCCACCCACATCCTGGACACCAGCATCGGCCGCCCCGCCGCGGACGTCGCCATCTCGCTAGCGGCCCGCTCGGGCAGTGACGCGCAGTGGGTGGCGCTCGGCGGTTCCGCGACCGATGCGGACGGGCGTTGCAAAGACCTGCCGGCCCTGCCGGAGGGCACCACCCACGTACGGCTCGACTTCCGGACCGAGTCGTACTTCGCCAGCAAGAAGCAAGCCGAGGCGCAGCAGGACGCCCCCCGCGTAAGGGACAGCGGTGCGTTCTTCCCGGAGGTGGCGATCACTTTCGCCGTCACTCCGGGCGAGCACTATCACGTACCGCTGCTGCTCAACCCGTTCGGCTACTCCGTATACCGAGGGAGCTAGCAGACACATGCCCACGATTCTCGGCCAGAACCAGTACGGCAAAGCAGAGAACCGCGTCGTCAAGATCACGCGGGACGGCGACACCCACCACATCAAGGACCTGAACGTCTCGGTCGCCCTGTCGGGTGACATGGAGGACGTGCACTACTCCGGCTCGAACGCGAACGTCCTTCCCACGGACACCACCAAGAACACGGTGTTCGCGTTCGCCAAGGAGCACGGCATCGAGTCCGCCGAGCAGTTCGGCATCCACCTGGCACGTCACTTCGTGACGAGCCAGGAGCCGATCAAGATCGCCCGGATCCGGATCGAGGAGTACGCCTGGGACCGCATCGCGACCTCCGGCGGCAACTCCCAGTTCATCGGTGCCGACGAGGTCAAGCACTCCTTCGTCCGTAAGAACCAGGAGACCCGCACCACTCAGATCACCTACGACGGCGAGTCGTGGCAGGTCATCTCGGGTCTCAAGGACCTCACGGTGATGAACTCGACCAACTCCGAGTTCTGGGGCTACGTCAAGGACAGGTACACGACGCTCAAGGAGGCGTACGACCGCATCCTGTGCACCGACGTCTCCGCCCGCTGGCGCTACAACTGGACCAGCGACGAGCAGCGGATGCCGAACTGGGAGAAGTCCTACGAGCAGGCGCGCAAGCACATGCTCCACGCCTTCGCCGAGACGTACTCCCTCTCGCTCCAGCAGACCCTGTACCAGATGGGTTCGCGGATCATCAACAGCCGCAGCGAGATCGACGAGATCCGGTTCTCGCTGCCGAACAACCACAACTTCCTTGTGGACCTTGAGCCGTTCGGCCTCAAGAACGACAACGAGGTCTACTTCGCCGCCGACCGTCCTTACGGGCTCATCGAGGGCACCGTGCTGCGCGACGGCGTCGAGCCGCAGATCCCGGTCGATCTGACCAACCTCTGACGCGGCGCCGCGCCGGTCCCCGTCCGTCCACAGCGGACGGGGACCGGCCGGGCCGGAGGG
This sequence comes from Streptomyces sp. NPDC048462, assembly GCF_043200175.1. Taxonomy (NCBI): domain Bacteria; kingdom Bacillati; phylum Actinomycetota; class Actinomycetes; order Kitasatosporales; family Streptomycetaceae; genus Streptomyces; species Streptomyces sp. NPDC048462. The sequence continues at coordinate 534,665 of NZ_JBICXG010000002.1, read as the reverse complement.
AACTCCCATGGCACAGCCTGCACTTGGGCCTGATGCGGCGATAGGTCCATGTCCCACCCCGCCGGACGGCTCGATCCATCCGGTGGACGAGAAGCTCGCCCCGTCGCGGCTTCTGCCCGCCGCGCTCCAGCACATCGCCGCTATGTACGCGGGCGTCGTCACCCCTCCGCTCATCATCGGGCAGGCCGTCGGCCTCGACACGGCCGGACTGACCCGGCTGATCGCGGCGAGCCTGCTCATCGCCGGCTGCGCCACCATCCTGCAGACCCTCGGCATCGGCGGCTTCGCCGGCAACCGGCTGCCGTTCGTCAACGCCGCCTCGTCCGCCGGGATCGCCCCGATGCTCGCCATCGCCGAGACCAGTGCGCCCGGCCGCCAGCTCCCCGCGATCTACGGGGCGGTGCTCGTCGCAGGCGTGTTCTGCCTGCTCGTCGGCCCGTTCTTCGGCAGGCTGCTCAGATTCTTCCCACCGCTCGTCACCGGCGTCGTCATCACCCTCATCGGCGTCACCCTGATGCCGGTCCCGGTCTCCTGGGCGCAGGGCGGCGACAAGACGGCGACCGACTTCGGCGCGATGAAGTACCTCGCGCTGGCCGCCTTCACGCTGGCCGTCATCCTGGTCATCCAGCGGTTCGGCCGTGGATTCCTCAAGCAAGTCGCTTTGCTGATGGGGCTGTTGATAGGTACCTTGGCCGCCATCCCCTTCGGCCTCGCGGACTTCTCGGCCCTGCGCTCCGCTCCGCTCGCCGCACTGCCCACCCCCTTCGCCTTCGGCGCACCGGAGTTCCAGCCCGCCGCGGTCCTCTCCCTCTGCATCGTGATGCTCGTCCTGATGACCGAGTCGTCCGCCGGCATGCTGGCCCTCGGTGAGATCTGCGACCGGCCCACCGACGGCCGCACCATCACCCGAGGTCTGCGCACCGACGGCATCGCCACCCTCGTCGGACCGGTCTTCGGCGGCTTCCCGACGAGCGCCTTCGCACAGAACGTCGGTGTCGTCTCCCTCACGAAGGTACGGAGCCGCTACGTCGTCGCGACCGCCGGCGGCGCCCTGCTGATCCTCGGCGTCTTCCCGGTGCTCGGCGCGGTCGTCTCGCTCGTCCCGATGCCCGTGCTCGGCGGCGCCGGCATCGTCCTGTTCGGCTCGATCGCGGTGAGCGGCATCCGTACGCTCTCCGAGGCCGGGCTCGACGACAGCTCCAACATCATCCTGGTCGCCGTGGCGCTCGGTGCGGGCATCATCCCGCTCGCCGCGCCCGGCTTCTACGCGGGATTCCCGTCCTGGGCGCAGACCGTCCTGGGCTCCGGCATCAGCGCCGGAGCACTGGTCGCGGTCCTGCTCAATCTCTTCTTCCACCATCTCGGCACCCACAGCCGCACGGCCGTGGCACTCAAATCCTCCTAGGGTCCTGCCGTGCCCACATCGCTGATGAGAGAAGGAAGCACCATGGCAGCACAGGCAGCGACCGAGCGCGTGGAACGCATCGTCATCGAGAACTGTTCGATCGCGACCGTCGACGCCGACGACACCGAGTACGCCTCGGGCCATGTCGTCGTCGCCGGCAACCGCATCGAGTCGGTCGGCGCCGGACGGGCACCGGAGGGCCTGGACAACGTCGTACGCCGGATCGACGGCACCGGCCACCTCGTCACGCCCGGCCTGATCAACACGCACCACCACTTCTACCAGTGGATCACCCGCGGCCTGGCCACCGACCACAACCTCTTCGAGTGGCTCGTCGCCCTGTACCCGACCTGGGCGCGCATCGACGAGCCGATGGCCCGCGCCGCCGCGCAGGGCTCGCTCGCCATGCTCGCCCGCGGCGGTGTCACCACCGCGATGGACCACCACTACGTGTTCCCGCGCGGCTCCGGCGACCTGTCCGGCGCGATCATCGGCGCCGCCCGCGAGACGGGCGTACGGTTCACCCTGGCCCGCGGCTCCATGGACCGCAGCGAGAAGGACGGCGGGCTGCCGCCGGACTTCGCCGTGGAGACCCTCGAAGGCGCGCTCGCCGCCACCGAGGCGACCATCGACGCGCACCACGACGCCTCCTTCGACGCGATGACCCAGATCGCCGTCGCCCCCTGCTCCCCGTTCTCGGTGTCGACCGAACTGATGCGACAGGGAGCCGAGCTGGCCCGCCGTCGCGGAGTGCGGCTGCACACCCACGGCTCGGAGACCGTGGAGGAGGAGAAGTTCTGCCACGAGCTGTTCGGCATGGGCCCGACCGACTACTTCGAGTCGACCGGCTGGCTCGGTGAGGACGTGTGGATGGCGCACTGCGTCCACATGAACGACTCCGACATCGCCGCGTTCGCCCGCACCGGCACCGGCGTCGCGCACTGCCCGTCCTCCAACGCCCGGCTCGCCGCCGGTATCGCCCGGGTCCCGGACATGCTCGCCGCAGGCGTCCCGGTCGGCCTCGGCGTCGACGGCACCGCGTCCAACGAGTCCGGCGAGCTCCACACCGAACTGCGCAACGCCCTCCTCATCAACCGCCTCGGCCCGCACCGCGAGCGCGCCCTGAATGCCCGTCAGGCCCTGCGCCTGGGCACGTACGGCGGCGCCCAGGTCCTCGGCCGCGCCGACCAGATCGGCTCCCTGGAGCCCGGCAAGCTCGCGGACCTGGTCCTGTGGAAGCTGGACACCATCGCCCACGCCTCCATCGCCGACCCGGTCACGGCCCTGGTGTTCGGCGCCGCGGCCCCCGTCACCCTCTCGCTCGTCAACGGCAAGCCGGTCGTCGAGGACACCCGCCTGACCACCGTGGACGAGGACGCCATCGCCCGCGCCACCCGCGACGAGGCCCGCCGCCTCGCGCAGATCGCCGCCGGGGCCTGACAGCCCGGCGCCCCCGACTGGCCGGCCGAGGGGGACGGCCCTCGACCGGCCGCCGTGGACCCGAGCGGGGCCCACGGCAACCGGTACGGGAGACGCGCACCCATTCGTACGCGCCTCCCGTACCGCTGAACCCAAGCTGCCCGCACCAGCTGCACGACCTGCACCAACGCTCCACCTCCCTGATACCCACGTCACCGCAGACGTGTACCCGACCGGAGGAACCGCCGTGGCAGCTACGCCCAGGTTTCGCAATGACGCAGTCGCAGCATCCGACCCCGACGACACGTCGGAGCCGGTCCAGTCCGGCCGGAGCCATCCGGTCGACGAGACCCTTCCCCCACTGAAGATGTTCACCAGCGGCCTTCAGCACGTGGCCGCGATGTACGCGGGTGTGGTGGCCCCGCCCATGGTGGTGGGCCCCGCTGTGGGCCTCACCCCGAAGGAGACCGCCTTCCTGGTGGCGGCGAGCCTGTTCACCGCGGGCATCGCCACCCTGCTCCAGACCCTCGGCTTCTGGCGCATCGGCGCCCGGCTGCCGTTCGTCAACGGCGTCTCGTTCGCCGGGGTCACGCCCATGGTGGCGATAGGCAAGGACCGGGGACACGACGGGATCGCCGTCATCTTCGGCGCGATCATCGTCGCGAGCGTCCTCGGCTTCGTCCTCGCACCCTACTTCTGTAAACTGGTCCGGTTCTTCCCACCCGTGGTCACCGGCACGGTCATCACCCTGATCGGTGTCTCGCTGCTGCCGGTCGCCTTCAACTGGTCCCAGGGCGGCAACGCCACGGCCGACGACTACGGCTCCACCACCAACATCATCATGGCGGCGGTCACCCTGGTGATCGTCCTCGCGCTGAGGAAACTGCTCCGCGGCTTCCTCCAGCAGATCGCGATCCTGCTCGGGCTCGTCATCGGCACACTCATCGCGATCCCGGTCGGCATCACCGACTTCGGTGCCATCAAGGACGCCGACGCCATCGGCTTCCCCACCCCGTTCCACTTCGGGGCACCGCAGTTCGAGATCGCCGCGATCGTCTCGATGTGCATCGTCATGCTGGTCTGCATGACCGAGTCGACCGCTGACATGCTCGCCCTCGGCAAGATCGTCGACCGCCCGGCCGACGAGCGGACCATCGAGGGAGGCCTGCGGGCCGACACCCTGGGCAGCGCCATCAGCCCGCTGTTCAACGGTTTCATGTGCAGCGCCTTCGCCCAGAACATCGGGCTGGTCGCGATGACCAAGGTCCGCAGCCGCTTCGTCGTGGCCACGGGCGGTGGCATCCTCATCGTGCTCGGCCTGGTCCCGGTGGCCGCGTCCGTCATCGCGCTGGTACCGCTGCCCGTGCTCGGCGGCGCCGGCATCGTGCTCTTCGGGTCGGTCGCCGCGAGCGGCATCCAGACCCTGGCGACCGCCGCTCTGGAGAAGGGCGAGAACGCGCTGATCGTGGCCGCCGCCGTCGGCATAGGCCTGATACCGATCGCCGCGCCGGACTTCTACCACGCGTTCCCCAAGGACATGCTCGTCGTCCTGGACTCCGGGATATCCACCGGCTGCGTCGTGGCGATCGTCCTCAACCTGGCCTTCAACCACCTCGGCCGGCAGCCGGACACCGAGCCTGACGTGGAACCGGATATCAACGATCCGGTCAAGGCGGCTTCGGTGGGGGTGCACTGACCACCCGTCACCGCACTGTGGCGCGTACGGCCCGGCCCGCGAGGGCGGTCCTACGCGCCACAGCTGTCTCCGGCGGCGTCAGCCGATGTGGAAGCTGTCGCCGTAGACCTTCCAGTCGAGCGGCGGGTCCAGGTTCAGATTGCCGTTCTTCAGGAAGACCCGCTGGGCGGTGTCCACCCGGCTGGTGTCCGAGTGGGCCTCCTCCTGCTGCATGGCCCAGACTCGCGCGTCCAGGAAGGCGTTGAGGTAGGCGACCTCGTCGCCGCCCTGGGCCGGCGGCTTCGCCTTCGCCAGGGTGCGCTCGCGGATGCTGCTGAAGCTCGTGCTGTCGCCGCCGTCGCCGTGCATGACGATGGCGTCGTAGTACGCGAACTGGCCGAGCGTGCCCAGCCCGTCGCTCTTGCCCCGGCTGACCGCCGGATCGAAGTACACCCGGTCGCGCTCGTCGTTCTGCGCCTGCTGGAACGCCGGATCCTCGGCCGCCGTCTCCCAGGCCCGGGTGAAGCCCGGGTCGAGCCCCTCGTGCGAGTCGGTGCCGTCCACCTCGCGCAGGGCCGGCAGGTACTCGGCGAGCGGGTTGCCCGGATCGCGCTGCGTGTACAGCTCCACGAGGTCCAGCATGTCGCCGGTGCCGGAGCAGAAGCCGATGATGCCCGCGGTGTAGCCGCGGCCGTCGTCGATGTCCTCGATGTACCGGTACTGGGACTTCCAGTCCAGCGAGGAGTTCTCCGCGCTGGAGACCAGTTGCATGGCGATGTCCTTCTTCGCGGGATCGTCCAGCCCGGTCGCGGCGGCCTCCTGGTGGTGAACGGCCGGCGGTGCGGGGGTGCCGGCGAATGCGGTGGCGGGAACAGCCGTGAGTGTCAGCCCGAGCGCGACGAGAGCGACGCGCAGGGTGCGGGTGTTGCGACGTGCGGTGCGCTTGTGGGGAGCGTTCACCAGTCCTCCAAGGGAGTTCGTCGTTCCGACTCATCTGTTAGGAAGCTTTCCTATCAGAGTCGAACGAGTGTCGTACACCCCTGTGGCGCATACGAGTTGGGCACGGCCCGCAAAAGATGCGGTGGAGCGGCCGGCCCGGCCGGCTACGGGCCTTCGATCCTGAAGCTGTCGCCGTATACCTTCCACCGCAGCGGCGTCTCCAGGCCGAGCTTGCCCTCGCGCAGGAAGACCCGCTGGGCCGTCTCGACCCGGCTGGTGTCGTGGTGCGAGGGCTCCTCGCGCATCGCCGCGACCCGGACGTCCAGGAACGCGTCGAGGTACGCCGTCTCGTCGCCGCCCCGCGCGGGGGCGTCGGCCTTCGCGAGCGCGCGGCCGCGCATGGTGCGGAAGCCGACCGTGCCCTCCGCGTCGCCGGACCCGTGCATCACGTAGGCGTCGTAGTAGATGAACTGGCCCAGCGCGCCGAGCCCGTCCGCCTCGGCCTGCGCGACCGAGGGGCCGAAGTACGAGGCGTCACGTTCGGCGTCCTGGGCCGACCGGAAGGCGGCGTCGCCGGCCGCGTCCGCCCAGGCCTCGGTGAACCGGCTGCCCAGCCCGGTGTGCGCGTCGGTTCCCTCGACCGCCCGCAGCGCCGGCTCGAACCGCTCCAGCGGGTTTCCGGGGCGGGCCTTCGTGTACCGCTCGACGACCCGGCGCATGTCGCCGGTGCCGGAGCAGAAGCCGATGATGCCCGCCGTGTAGCCGCGGCCGTCGTGGATGTCCTCGATGTACTTGTACTGGGATCTCCAGTCCAGCGAGGAGTTCTCCGCGCTGGAGACCAGTTGCATGGCGATGTCCTTCTTCGCCGGATCGTCCAGTCCGGCCGCCGCCCCCTTGCCGTACGCGGTGTCCGGCCCGCCCCCGGAGCATCCGGAGAGGACGGCCGCGGCCAGGGCGAGGGCGGCGGCCGATGCGATCAGGGAACGCGTGCTGAGCTTCACCGCTCCAGCCTGCCAGGCCGAGGGAGCGGTGGCGCCCGTTCCACGCGTTCGTCAGCTGGTCAGGTGAGCGCGCGCCGGCGCCGGGGGCGTCAGTCGCCCGGCTGCCAGTCGGGCCGCCGGCCGCTCCGGGCGACCGCCCGGTCCAGCAGCGGCGCGTCCTCCGGCACCGGGACCGGCGGGCCGAACGGCGAACCGGCCGGCGGGCTGTCACCCAGCTCGGCCAGCAGGGCCAGCGTGGAGCGCAGGTGCGCCTCCTCGGCCCGGAACGGCTGCCCGGTCGACCTCGCCAGGTCCCAGCCGTGCAGCACCAGCTCGTTGAGCCCGACCATGCCCGCGACCTCGCCCGGCAGGTCCACGCTGCCCGCCCGGCTCATGCCCTGCCAGGCCTCGGGGGAGCGCCATGCGGTGACCATGGCGTCGAGCGCCGAGGGCAGTGTGTCGCGCCAGCCGTCCTCCAGCACCATCTCGGCCACCGAGGGCGCCGTGTCCGTCGTCGCCCCCAGCTCCTTGTGCGCGGCATCGCGGAAGGCGACGGCGAGCCCGCCGATGTGGGCGAGCAGCGCGCTCACCGTCACGCCGGGACAGGGGGTCGGCGCCGACAGCCGCGTGTCGTCGACCGCGTCGAGCAGCCCGGCGATCTGCCTGGCCGCGGGTTCCATGTCCTGCGGGGGAGCGGTCTTCGTCTCGTTGTCCATACAGTGCAGACTCCCCGGCCGCCCCGAACTCATCGGCCGGGGACACGCGGACTTCCCGGCCCGGCCGAGGTGCACACCGGCACATTGCGGAAGGTTCCGCTCCGTCCTCTTGTCGCGGACCCCCGCGCCGTGCGATACAGGTCTGGACCATTGCTGCCGGATGGAAGGCAAGACCGTGCAACGCCCCCACGCAACGGCCGCGTTGGCCTGCTCAGCCGCCCTGCTCCTCGCCACCCTCACCGCCTGCGGCTCCGAGGCCGAGGCCGACACCAGCAGCCCCACGGCGCCGCGCGGGGTGACGGTCCAGGCCGGCAGCGCCACCTCCGCGCACGTGATGTGGGACGCGGCCACCGACGACAAGGCCGTCACCGCGTACGAGATCTACCGCAAGGGCAAGAAGGTCAAGACCGTCCCGGCGGCCAGGGTGATGATCGACATCGACGGGCTGACGGCCTCGACCGCCTACAGCTTCACCGTCCGCGCCCGCGACGCCGCCGGGAACCTCTCCGCGCCGAGCGCCGCCGCGTCCGTCACCACGCCCGCCCCGACCCCGGCCGACCACGAGGCCCCCACCCGGCCGGTTCAGTTGCGCGGCAAGGCCGACGGCAGCCGGGCGGCGACGCTGTCCTGGGGTGGGTCCACGGACGACGTCGGCGTCACCTCGTACGACATCTACCAGGAGGGTTCGCGCATCCACACCGTGCCCGGCGCGCAGACCACGGCTCGCCTGACCGGGCTGCGGCCCGGCACCGTCTACACCTTCACCGTCCGCGCCCGCGACGCCGCCGACACGTCGTCGAAGGACAGCAACGCCTTCGACCTCACCACCGCCACCGCCCCCGGCGCACCCGCCTCCACCGCCCCCACCGACCTGCGGATCACCAGCACCGCCCAGGGCAAGGAGTACGCGGTCGACCTGGGCTGGAAGCAGCCGCGCACCGGTGGCGAGATCCCCGCCTACCAGCTCTACCTGGACGGCCGGCTGACCACCACGATCGTCTGGGGAGGCAAGCCGCCCACCGGCCGGGCGAGCTACCGGCTGACCGTCAGCGACCCGCGCGGCACCCGCTACGCGATGAAGATCCGCGCCAAGCTCCCCGACGGGAAGTGGGGCGACTTCTCCGCCTCGCGGACGGTGGTACTGGGAGGCTGACCGCCCCTCAGTCGTGCGGGAGAGCGCCCCATATGATCCATTTGACCCCAGAACCTCATTGAACGGACTCCACGAGGAACAGGGGATGCGATGGACCTGGGCTCCCGCGTCGACGCACTGATGGACGGGCTCACCGCGGACCTGGAGCGGCTGACGGCCATCCCGTCCGTCGCGTTCCCCGGCTTCCCCGCCGAACCTGTGCGGCAGGCCCACGACCTCCTCGTGGACCTGCTGCGCGGCGCCGGCGTCGAACGGATCGAACGGCTCGACCTGCCGGACACCGCACCGGTCGTCGTCGCCGAGGTCCCGCCACCGACGCCGGACGCCCCGACCGTGCTGCTCTACGGCCACTACGACGTGCAGCCGCCCGGCGACGAGAGCCTGTGGCTCTCGCCGCCGTTCGAACCCACCCCCGTGGCGGGCGGGCTGCGCGCCCGGGGCATCGCGGACGACAAGTCCAACCTGATCGTGCACCTCGGAGTACTGAGGGCGTACGGGGGCCGGCCGCCGACCGGCCTCAAAATCGTCCTTGAGGGCCAGGAGGAGTACGGCAGCGCCTTCGACGACTACCCGCCCACCGACCCCGCCCGCTTCGCCTGCGACGCGATGGTCATCGCGGACATGGGAAACCTCCGCCCCGGCAGCCCCACCCTCACCACGGGCCTGCGCGGCGCCGCGGAGCTCGTGGTCGAGGTGCGGACCCTGGACGAACCGCGTCACAGCGGCGAGTTCGGCGGCGCCGCCCCCGACGCGCTGCTCGCCCTGGTCAACGCGCTGGCCACCCTGCACGACGTGTACGGGGACGTCGCCGTCGAGGGCCTGCGCCGCGAGGAGTGGAGCGGTACGACCTACACCGAGGAGGAGTTCCGCACCCTGGCCGGGGTCCGTGACGGGGTACCGCTGACCGGTTCCGGCAGCCTCGGCGAGCGGCTGTGGAGCGGCCCCGCCGTCACGGTCATCGGCATCGACGCCCCGGGCGTCGACGAGGCCGCATCCGCCGTCGTCCCGTACGCGCGGGCCAAGCTGAACCTGCGCTTCCATCCTCGACAGGACCCCGAGGAGGCGCTGGGGCTGCTCGTCACCCACTTGGAGGCACTGCGCCCCTTCGGAATCCCGCTCACCGTCACCCCCGGCGACACCGGCCCCGGATTCGAGCCCGCGACCGGCGGCCCCGCCTACCGGGCCGCATGGACTGCCCTGCGCGAGGGCTGGGGCGCGGAACCCGCCTTCGTCGCGAGCGGCGGCTCCATCCCGCTCGTCAACGGCCTGGCCAGAGCCGTCCCGGACGCCGAGATCCTGCTCTTCGGGGCCCAGGACAGCATGTGCAACCTGCACGCACCCAACGAGCGCGTCCTCTTCTCGGAGCTCCGCTCGGCCGTCATCGCGGAGGCCGCGTTCCTGCGGGAGTACGCCGCGGCGCACCTCGGCGGGAGCGCCGCGTGAGCACCCTGGACACCGGAACCCCGCCGAAGGAGAAGCCGTCGCGGGGACGGAAGTTCGTCTTCCCCAGCGCCCTGACCGTGCTGGTCGTCGTCACGCTCGCCGTCTGGGCGCTGGCCTTCCTGATCCCGTCCGGCGCGTACGACCGCACCGGGGCCGGCGCGCCGATCCAGGGCACGTACCACCGCGTCCCGTCCGGGCAGAGCGTCGTCGACCGGCTGAACGACCTCTTCCTCTCCCCGGTCAACGGCCTGTACGGGGTGCAGGACAGCGCGACCGGCCAGGTCGGCCCGGACCTGGCCGGTGAACTGTACGGCAGCGCGGGCGTGTTCCTCTTCGTCATCGCGATCGGCGCCTTCATCACCGTCGTCTTCGCCACCGGCGCGCTCGACCTCGGGATCGGCCGCCTCGCCCACCGGCTGCGCGAGCGCGGCGCACTGCTGATCGCGGGCGTGATGCTGGTCTTCTCGCTGCTCGGCACGGTCGAGGGCTTCGCGGAGGAGACCCTCGGCTTCTACGGGCTGATCGTCCCGCTGATGCTCGCCCTCGGCTACGACCGGATGGTCGCCACCGGCACGATCATCCTCGGCGCCGGCGTCGGCGTGCTCTGTTCCACGGTCAACCCGTTCGCCACCGGTGTCGCCTCCGCCGCCGCCGACATCTCGCTGGGCGACGGGATCGCGCTGCGCGCGGTGATGTGGGTCGTCCTGACGGCGGTGACGATCGGCTACGTCATCCGGTACGCCAAGCGCGTGCGCAAGGACCCCGGCCGCTCGCTGTCCGGGTTCCTGCCCGGCGACCGCGAACACGCCGCGGCCGACGCGGGCGAACCGCCCGAACTCACCCCGCTCCACCGGGTCGTCCTGGTGCTGGTCGGACTGACCTTCGCCTTCATGATCTTCTCGGTGGTCCCGTGGTCCAGCGCCCTGACCGGGGAGGCGGACGCCACCCCGTACGGCTTCGAGCTGGGCTGGTCCTTCCCGCAGCTGGCCGCGCTGTTCCTGGTCGCGGCGGTCCTCGTCGGCATCGTCGCCCGGTTCGGGGAGCAGAAGATCAGCGCGACGGTCGTCCAGGGCGCCGCCGACTTCATCTCGCCCGCACTGGTCATCGTGCTGGCCCGCGGGGTCACGGTCATCATGAACAACTCCCGGATCACCGACACCGTCCTGCACTCCATCGAGGGCCTGGTCTCCGGCACCTCCTCCGCGGTGTTCGCGGTCGTCGTGTTCGTCGTCAACCTCCCGCTGGCCTTCCTCATCCCGTCCACCTCCGGCCACGCGACCCTGGCCATGCCGATCCTCGCCCCGCTCGCCGACTTCGCGGGCGTCTCGCGCGCGGTCGCCGTCACGGCCTGGCAGGCGGCGAGCGGCTGGATGAACCTGTGGGTGCCCACGACGGCGGTGACGATCGGCGGGGTGGCGCTGGCCAAGGTCGGTTACGACAAGTACCTGCGCTTCGTCTGGCCGCTGCTCGCCGTCCTCGCGGTGCTGATCTGCGCGTTCGTCGCGCTGGGAGCGGTGGGGACGTGAGGGGCGGGCCGAGGCGGGGCCGAGGGCGCGGCCGACCGGTGAACCGTAATTGGTCTGTACCTATTGACGGGATGGTCCAGACCAATTAGTTTCCGCTGTGCTCCATGGAACGAAGGACACCAGCTCCCCCCTCAGGACCTCCTCACAGGTCCCTGCCACAAGGGAGAACCATGTTCGAGCACATGCCTCTCAGACGGAGAACGGCGACCGCGCTGGTCGCCGCCCTCGCCCTCCTACTCGCCCTGCTGTCCCTCCAGGCCACGCCCGCGCACGCGGCGGGCAAGCTGACGGCCACCTTCACCTCGGCCGACAACGGCCCCTGGTGGAAGGGGACATACATCCTGCACAACGACACCGACACCGCCGTCACCAACTGGAGCCTCGAATTCGACCTGCCGGCCGGGGTCGCGATCAGCAGCTCCTACAACGGCACCGTCACCACCCAGGGCAAGCACATCACCGCGGTCAACGCCCACTACAACGGCACGGTCGCCGCGCACAGCACCACCGAGCCGTACAGCTTCTGGTTCGTCGCCACCGGGCCGATCACCTCGCCCACCGGCTGCCGGATCAACGGCGACAAGTGCGACGGCTCCGCGGACGCCCCGCCGGGCGCGCCCGCCGGCCTGAAGAAGACCGATGTCACCGCCCGTACCGCCTCGCTGTCCTGGACGGCCGCCATGGCGGGGGACTTCCCCGTGGCCTCGTACGACATCCTGGCGGGCGGCAAGGTGCTGGGCTCGGCCACCGCCGCGACCTCCGCCACGGTCACCGGCCTGACCCCCGCCACCGCGTACTCCTTCACCGTCCGGGCCAAGGACACCCGGGGCAACACCTCCGCCGAGAGCGCCCCGCTGACCGTCACCACGGTCGACCCGGCCTCCGACACCTCCCCGCCGACGGCCCCCGGCGCACTGCACTCGACGGCCGCCGACTCCTCGTCCGTCACCCTGGCCTGGACCGCCGCCACGGACAACCAGCGGGTCGCCGCGTACGACATCTACAAGGGATCCGCCCTGGCCACCACGGTCTCCGGCACCACGACCACCGCCACCATCGGCGGACTGTCCCCCTCGACCCCGTACACCTTCACGGTCAAGGCCCGCGACCCGGCGGACAACGCCTCGGCGGCGAGCAACACGCTCACGGTGAAGACCGACGACATCGTCGGCGCCGGCAACTACGCGAAGGTCGGCTACTTCGTCCAGTGGGGCATCTACGGCCGCCAGTACTTCGTGAAGAACCTCCAGGACTCCGGGGCCGCCGGCAAGCTCGACATCGTCAACTACGCCTTCGCCAACATCGACCCCAACAACCTCACCTGCCTGAACGGCGTCACCAAGGGCACCACCGCCGACCCCGAGGACCCCGAGCAGGGCACCGGCGCCGGTGACGCGGACGCCGACTACACCCGCCCCTTCAGCGCCGCCCAGTCGGTCGACGGCGTCGCGGACGACGGCTGGGGCAAACTGCGCGGGAACTTCAACCAGCTGAAGAAGCTGAAGAAGCTCCACCCGAACCTGAAGATCGTGGTCTCGCTCGGCGGCTGGACGTACTCGAAGTACTTCTCCGACGTGGCCGCCACCGACGCGGCCCGCAAGAAGTTCGTCTCGTCCTGCATCGACATGTACATCAAGGGCAACCTGCCCGAGTACGGCGGCGCGGGCGGCCCCGGCACCGCGGCAGGCATCTTCGACGGCTTCGACATCGACTGGGAGTGGCCGGGCACCGGCACCGGACACCCCGGCAACCACTACTCGCCGAACGACAAGGGCAACCTCACCCTGCTCCTCGCCGAGTTCCGCAAGCAACTGGACGCGCTGGGCGGCGGCCACCGTCTGCTCACCGCCTTCACCCCCGCCGACCCCCAGAAGATCGGTGACGGCTGGGACCTGAGCAAGGTCTTCGACTCCCTCGACGTGGCCAACGTCCAGGGCTACGACTTCCACGGCTCCGGCAGCGACAACTCCTGGGAACCCAACCGCACCGGCCACCAGGCCAACCTCTACAACGACGACCAGGACCCGTACGGCTTCCACTTCAGCGCCGACACCGCGATCAAGGCGTACACCGACGCGGGCGTCGAACCCCGCAAGCTGACCCTGGGCATCCCGTTCTACGGCCGGGGCTGGCAGAACGTCACCGACGGCGGCGCGGCCGGCGAATGGCAGTCCGCGGGCGGAGCCGCCCCCGGCCAGTTCGCAGAGGAGGCCGGCACCCGCGGCTACTCCAACCTCATCGGCGCCTACCCGACGATGACGGTCCATCACGACGAGCAGTCCGTGTCCACGTACGGCTACACCGGGAACCAGTGGTGGTCCTTCGACGACACCTGGTCCATCGGCAAGAAGACGGCCTACGTGAAGGACAGGGGCCTGCTGGGAGTCATGGTCTGGGAGATGTCGGGCGACACTCCGCAGGGGACGTTGCTGGGAGCGCTCGATACCGGGCTGAAGTAGGAACCGGGACCGGGCCGGGGGGGGGGGGGGGGGGGGGGGGGGGGGGGCGCCGGGGCCCCCGGGGGGGGGGGGCGCCCGCGGGCCGGAAAGGTGACCGGGGGGGGGGGGAGGCACAAGCCAAACGCGGGGGGGAG